>CAYZQZ010000068.1:0-13064 GCA_964480235.1 uncultured Reyranella sp.
CTTGCAAAACAGTCAAACTCTCAAGGTGGACCAATTCAATGGGGGTGCATCACTCCAAAGCCTGTGTTATCAGGCTCTTGGGGAACGATCCGTTTGCTGCTGCTGAGGCGCTACTTCGGTCTATTGGCCATGCTGGCAGGCCTCGCAGGGTATGGCGTTGAACACGCTGCACTCGCGCAGACGCCTGCCCAATCAGCCGGCGGCGATCTCGAACGTCAGTACGACGCCGCCTTCCAGGAGATGCTGAAACAGCCCGCCAATCTCGACGTACTGTTCAAGTTCGCAACATTGGCGAGCCAGACCGGCGACCTCGAAGGCGCGGTCTCGGCCCTCGAGCGCATGCTGCTGATCAACCCCGACCTGCCGCGCGTGCGCCTCGAACTCGGTGTGCTTTACTATCGGCTCGGTTCCTTCGAAGTGGCGCGCACTTATCTCGAGGCTGCGCTCAAGGCCCCCAACATGCCACCCGACGTACGGGCGCGTGCAGAGAAGTTCCTGGCTGAAGTCCAGTCGCGGCAAAATCCATCCCGCCTCTCCGCCGACTTTTTCCTCGGCTGGCGCTACCAGACGAACGCCAACCTCGGCCCGTCGAGTTCGACGGTGCGGCTGTTCGGCCAGTCGGCGAACCTCAACCAGTCCTCGACCGGCGCTCCCGACTGGGGCGTCGTCGGCTCCGCGCAATTTCGCCACAGCTACGATTTCGGTCTCCAGGACAAGTCGGCGCTCGAAACCCAATTGACAGCCTACGCCAACCGCCAGTTCGGGGTCGCTACCGCCAACGTGTCGCTGCTCGATTTCACCACCGGCCCGCGCTTCCAGGCCTTCAACGGCATTTTTCAGGACGTCTCGCTGAGGCCGTTCGTGACGCTCGGGCAGATCTGGGTATACGACACCCCCTATTACAGCAGCTACGGCGGCGGCCTCGAAGGCAACGTCCTCGTGCTCGACCAGTTGCGCAACACGTCGAATTTCACGTACCGCCGTCACAATCATGCCGACAACTGGTACCTGACGACCAACAGCAGCTATACCGGCATGGAATATTCAGGAACCACGGCGTTCCAGTATCAGTTGAGCGGCCTGGTGACCCTGTTCGCCACCGGAACGGGCACGCGCTTCCAGGCCGACCTGACGCCAATCCAGAGCTACGAACTCCTGGGGGCGAGCGGCGGCTTTTCCTTCCGCTTCGACGACCCGTTGTTCAAATCAGGCCTGCCTTGGTCCTTCACAGTTTCTTACAGCTACCAATGGTGGCGCTACGACGCCGCGGATCCAACCGTTGACCCCGATGTGATTCGCCGACAACTCGACAGCATCCTCAATGTGGTATTGTCCGTTCCGTTCGATGATCGCACGACCTTCAGCCTGTCGGCCGGAAGGTTCGTGCGGACGTCGAACGTTCCCAACTACGAGTTCAACAACAACAACGTCATGTTCGGGATCAGCTGGCGTTTCTAGAGTTCCAATTATTGCGACAAGGTTGGTTGCCATGACCAGGTCAGACGGCTTGAGGATTTCGGTCCTGCGGACGCTGCTGCTCGCCGGCGTCGCACTATTCGCGCTCGATCCCACGATCGCAGCGGCGCGTGTTGGCGTCACTTCCGCGACCGACGGCGATCCACTTGGCAAGCCGCCGACCGAGCCTGAGCGCGTGCTGCGCATCGGCATCGATGTGCAGGCCAACGAGTTGATAACGACAGGCACCAACGACCGAGCCCATCTCGTCTTTCTCGACGGCACGTCGGTCACCGTCGGCCCCAACGCGCAACTCACCATCGACAAGTTCGTCTACGACCCCAACACCAAAACCGGCGAGTTGGCGGTGAGCGCCAGCAAGGGCGTGCTGCGCCTCGTCGGCGGCAAGATTAGCAAGACAACCCCGATCACGATCACCACCCCGTCGAGCACGATCGGCATTCGCGGCGGCATCACCATCGTCGAAGCACATCCCACCCACACGGTCTCAACCTTCGTGTTCGGCGACAAATTGACGTCATCGGCCCAGGGCCAGACGACGACCGTGACGCGCCCGGGCTTTCGGGTCGTTACTAACTTGGGCAGTGCCCCGGGCGGGGCGTCCGCAGTTCGGCCGGGCGAGCTCAACAGTTCGATGAGCCAACTCGAAGGTGGCAGGAGCGGCAGCCAGAGCAACAGCGGCGGAACGTCGGGCAGTGCCGGCGGACCGGCGGCCGGCGGCTCTTCGGGCGGACCTGGTTCTGGCAACCAGCAGGCCAATGCCGAACAGGGCGCGCAGAACTTCGGAAGGCAGAATTCCGGGCAGAGTCCTGGCGGAGCAGGCACGCCGAGCGGCCCCGGCGGAGCGAGAAGCCCCGGCGGACTGGGCAACAACGGCAATCCGAACAACGTCAACAACAACCCGCCGATTTCCAACACCGTCCAGCAAAACATCAGGGGCAACGCCGCAACTAGTGCGTCGTCGAGCGAGACTCGCGTGATCGTCTCCAAAGGCACGCTCGGCCGCTACCTCGCCGACACGCTCTATTCCGGCTTCAACGTCAATACGCTTGGCATCACCTACGATTCGAACAACTACAAGACCCTCGACTCGCCGAGCAACGTCACCACGACGACCACGACGAGGACCACGACCACCGGCAGCGGCAGCTCGACCAGCACGAGTACGGAGAGCCGGATATCGGTGAACATCCAGGGTGTTGGAACGGTCAATCTGCCCTGGCGGACCAACACACTGACCGACGGCTTCTCGATTGACAGTTTCAATGCACTGGGCGCGAACCTGCGCAACGGCCGGGGATATGTCAGCGCGAACGGCGAGTTCTTCGCCTATGTCTTCACGACGACGGGCGACAACAAGGTAGGCATCTTTGGCGGCACGCCGACCACGACGTCCGGCGTCGGCAACTTCCCGACCGCTGGCATCGCGGCTTTCGCGATCAAGAACCCGGCGAAGCCCTCGCAGCTGCCGTTCACCAACGACGGAGTCGGCAACAATTCGGACCTGGTCAACGCCAAGGTCGTGTCCAGCCTTTACACGGTCTACTCGACGACCCTCGGGAGCACGATTGGCAGCGCGATTCCCGATCCGCGTGCCACAGCCCTGCAGGCGACGATCTCGGTTTCGGGTACGGGCCAGAACCAAGTCTCCTACATGGGGACTTTCATCGGCCAATTCCTGCGCGATGCCGACAACGCCGGTACCGGCATTACGCGTGACAACGGCGTCTATCTTCAAGGCAATTTCGACGCGACCTATCGAACCTCGTCAAATCTGAACACTTCGAACGGCAAGATCGGCCGGCTGTTCTCTGATGCCTCGACGCCGAGCAACGGCACGAGCTCCGGCAACGCGATCTATGGCACGCCGGGAACCGGAAACGACGGCGCCGCCAGCGCTATTGTGATCGTGCCGGACAAGATGGAGACGACGGGCAGCGGCAGCGCCAACAACGTCACCAGCTACACCACGACGCGGACACCGCAGGCCGCGTTCAACCAGCCATATACCGATCTCTCCAACAGCGCGAACAACTACTACTTTGTCACCGCGGCGACCAAGACCACAACACCGAGCGGTGTCGGCACAACGGCGTTGCGGAACAACCGAAGCATTACCGCCAACACGGCGCTGAATGGATTCATCGGCGGCATCGCCGAGCAGGTCGACAGCGGCAGCAATTTTACAACGCGCCTCATCACGACGACAGACGCAACGAAGCTCCAAATCGAGACGAGCGCAGACAACAATCGGGCCGCGGCCAAAATCGAAATCGGCAACTGGAGCGGCACCAACACGGCGATTTTCCGACTCGGGGGAACGACCGGCAGCAACGTCGCGACCAGCGCATATATCGACGACAATCTCTATGCCATGCGCGACCGCCGCACCGGCATGACCGACCTCACCACGGTCGGCGGCTCCTCGACCGGCATCACGTCCAACACAGTGATGGTGAGTTACAACACCGCGCCGATCGATTCTTTGTTCACCAATGCCACGACCACGGCCAACCCCATCACGAAGTGCGTCTGCTCGTTCATGAGCTGGGGATTGTGGAGTGGCGATGTGGCCTACGGGACCGGCGCGGCCGTGAATGTAGGCGGCCGCGACCGCCTGAACTTTGCGACCTACGTCGCGGGAACACTTGCCAGCGCCAGCCAGCTGCCGACCGGCAATATTGAGGCGACCTACAATGGCCATCTGGCAGGCAACGTCGATGCCAATGGCCGGCAGTACATCCAGGTCGGTAGCTATTCGAATACTTGGAACTTCCTGAACCGCTCGGGCAACACGTCCGTGTATTTCGATGGCACCTCGTTCAGTGGTACGACCAGCGCCAATGCCGGTAGTGTCAATTTCAACGGCAACATGACAACCGGCAACAAGACGCTGACGCTCAATGGTTCATTCATGGGCTCGGGCACGCCGCCGCAAGGTCAGGCCGGAAGCTTCAAGATCGAAGGGCCGAACACTGGAGGCCAAGCCTACAAGGCGGCCGGAATCTTCGCCGCGCAGAAATAGCTCGCGAGCGGAGCGCTAGGCTTGCCGGCACTCGGCGATGAAGTCCGCCATGGCGACGATGTCGTCACGCCGGAACCATGGCAGGTGGGTTTCCGGCGGCTTCTGATCGGACGCGATGGCCACGATGCTGGGATCGTCCCGGGCGATCGGCCGAGAATGGTCGAGGCGCACCTCGATCTTCGGATGCGCCTCGCGCTTGTAGCCCTCGATCAGGATCAGGTCGGCCGGCGCCATGCGCGCCAGCACCTCGGCCAGGGCCGGATCGGCCTGCTCGCGCATGATCGCGTAGCGTAGCCCGCCCACCAGCGCCACTTCCGTGGCGCCGGCTGCCCGATGACGCCAGGAATCGGTTTCCGGCCGGTCGATGTCGACCTCGTGGTGGGCGTGCTTGATCGACGACACGCGCCACCCGCGCCGCGTCAACTCGGCGATCAGGCGGGTCGCCAGGGTCGTCTTGCCGGCGTTCTTCCAGCCCGTCACCCCGAACACGCGCTGCCCGGTCACGGCACGATTCGCTCCGCATGGGCGTAGCCCGTCAGCCGGCCTTCGCGCACGAACGCCGCCAGCGCAATGTTGGCGCGCTCTGCCGTCTCGATGGCTAGCGACGTTGGCGCCGAAACCGCCGATATGGCCGCCGCACCGATTGCCGCTGCCTTCTGCACCATCTCGTAGGAGCAGCGGCTGGTCACCACGACGAATCCGCCGGAGGCCACCGCCCCAGGCGCATTCTTCTCCATGAGGGCGAGCGCGCCCGCCAGCTTGTCGAGCGCATTGTGGCGACCGACATCCTCGCGGACGGCGATGAGATTGCCCTCGGAATCGGCCCATCCCGCAGCATGGGTGGCCCCGTTCATTTTGTTGATGCGCTGCTGCCGTGGCAGGGCGGTCATCGCCCGCTCGATCGCCGCACGAGCCACGCTCGAGCCGTCCGCCGACACGGCGACCGGACGCATCGCTGCCTCGATGCTGTCGACGCCGCAGAGGCCGCAGCCGGTGCGCCCGGCCAGGCTGCGGCGGCGCTCCTGAAGGGACTGCATGCGGGGAGCCGCGATCTCGAGCTTGACCTCGATTCCGCGCTCTCCTTCCTCGACCTCGATGTCGAATATCTCCGACGCCTTCTCGACGATTCGTTCGGTGAGCGTGAACCCGCGCGCGAAATCCTCCAGATCGGCCGGCGTCGCCATCATCACGGCATGGCTTATGCCATTGTAGACCAGGGCGACGGCCACCTCCTCGGCAACGATCTCGTCCAGACTCTCGCCGCCCGCCGCCGTCAGGCGGCGGGCGGGTCGATGCACTGAACCGCGATCGGTCATCGGCGCGTGATCGCTGCCTGCCGTATCGGGCGCCTTACTTGACGTACTTGAGCTCGACCTCAGCGAGGCCGCCGGCGACGTTCAGGCCGACGCTGCCCTCGACGCTCACCGGCTGCAGGCTGATCTGCTTACTGCCGCCGCCGACCAGCACGTTGACCGCGCCGCCGGCGCCGACCGTGGCCTGCGCCGTTGCGCCGACATAGCCGCCCGCCAGCGCGCCCGGATCGATCTTACCCGGCGCGAACACCAGCCAGATGATGTGCGCTTCCTTGGTGTAACCGATGTCGACACCGAAGCGCTTGATCGAGCCGGTGTATTTCTCGCCCACTCCGTCGGTGCGGACGAACAGGCAGTTCATCTCCTTCGACGAGCCGAAGATGAAGCCGATGCCGCCCGCCACCTTGCATTCTAGTGTGCCGACATTGGCGCCGGACTTTCCGGCAGCTTGGGGCGTGCCGGGCGCCGCCGGAGTCTGGGCCTGCGCCGCCGAACCTGCGATCAGGGCCGCAGTGCCGATCAGAGCCATCAACGTTGCGCGCATTGTCTTCTCCTTTTTCTGGATCCCGGACCTCGCCGGATCGTCATTTGATCACACAGCCTGGCGCGAAGCGACTTGATGCAACGCAAACCCGCAGCACGATACTTGGCGGAAGAGAGTGGGAGTCGAACCCACTAAGAGCCGTCTGGCGACCCTCTCTGGCTTTGAAGGCCAGCCGCCCCACCGGGAGCGCTTCCCTTCCAATCGTCCATATTCCCCATATTTCTGGGTCTGTCACGCCGCCGCTGACGCTTCCGCCGAAGCATCTGCTGAGGGGGCTGCCAGCGGTCCAAACTGCTCGAGCTTCTGCGGAACCGTGCGACGCAGATCGCCCTTGCGCACGGTAATGCCGTGGCGGTCGAAGAATTCGAGGATCAGGATCGCCACCTTCCGGCCATTGTCGAGCTTGTCGCGGAACTCGGCCGCCGTGAACTCGCGCCCGAAGCCGTGGGCAATGCCGATCATCTCGGCGACGACGGGCCGCAGGAAATACTGATCCTGGGCGATTTCGACGACGCGGCCGATCTTGGCTACCCGGCGCATCAGGCGGCGCACATCCGCCTCGGGTGTATCGTAGACGTCCGCAAAGTCGCGCACCCTGGGTGGCTTGAAGCGGTCGCGGCGGAGATCGGCCAGGATCTTCTGCCACAGCGCCTCGTCCCTGGCCCCAAGCTTCAGCGAATGACTCGGCAGGCGCAGGAACGGTCCGTCCACCACAATTGTCTTGGCGGTGAGCTCCAGGTCGAGCAGGGCCTGAAAAACCGGGATCGGCCAGCGCTTCTTCAGGGCGAGCCGCAGTCGCTCGGGCTGCAGGCCCGGCGCGTCGGCATTGCTCTCGTGAAAGGTCTTCAAGGTGTCGACCAGAGCAGCGCGCGAAGTCGCGAGCGTTTCGGCGAGCAGGCCATAGTTTCCGAGCCTGGCCCCTCCCGCCACCTCAAGCAGCCGATCGACCTCACCCGGCCGCAGATTGTGCGACAACCCGAACTTCATCGTGTCGACGAAGCCCGCATCGAGCTGCAGCAACTCGGCCAGCACGTCGGTCTCGCGGCCATCCAGCGCAGCCAACTCGGCGAGGCGACGCGGCGTGCGTCGATTGCGCGGCGGGCCGAACGGATCGATCACCCTCGCGCCGGCCAGCGTCCGCGTTGCCGACGGATCGCGCAGGATGATGCGATCGCCCGCCAGTGCCCCGACCTTTTCCTCCAGCACGAGCTGCGCCAGCCCGGACTGTCCGGGGGCAATGCTGTCGCCTTCGAGCAGGGCGATGCGGCCCATGACATGCGCCGATCCCATATGCACGTGCACGGACGACCAGTGCTTCAGCGGTTCCGGCTCGCTCGCCAGCAACTTCAGCCGCACATCGAGGCGCTCGGTCGGCGCATGCAGTTCGGCGGCAACCACCCAATCGCCGCGCCGAATCGCTTCCTTCGAGAGCCGCGCGCCACTCAGGTTGAGGGCGCAGCGTTCTCCCGCGCGGCCGACCTCGGCGGCACGATTCTGGGCGTGCAACGAGCGCACCCGCGCTTCAAGGCCTGAGGGCGTCAGCAGCAAATGGTCGCCAACCTTGATCTCGCCGGCATGCACGGTGCCGGTCACGACCACGCCGGCGCCGGGCAGCAGAAAGCAGCGGTCGACTGCCAGCCGGGCGAAGCCGGTCGTGCCCTTGCCGCTTTCGCCGAGCGACAGCAGGCTCGCCTTCAGTTCGGCGACACCCTGCCCCGTGACCGACGACACCGGCATTATCTCCGCGCCCTTGAGCGACGTCGTGGAGAGCAGCGTCTCGATCTCCGCCATGCGCTCCAGGATCTGGTCGTCGTCAGCAAGATCGGACTTGGTGAGCGCCACCAATCCCCGGTCAAGTCCGAGCAGGTCGATGATCTGCAGATGTTCGACGGTCTGCGGCTTGATGCCTTCGGCGGCCGAGACGACCAGCAGGGCGGCATCGATTCCGGTCGCTCCGGCCAGCATGTTGTGCACGAAGCGCTCGTGGCCCGGCACGTCGACGAAACCCAGCTGACGGCCGTCGCCCAGATCGCTGTAGGCATAGCCGAGGTCGATGGTGATGCCGCGGGCCTTCTCTTCCTTGAGGCGGTCGGCGTCGACGCCGGTCAGCGCCTTCACCAGCGCGGTCTTGCCATGGTCGATATGGCCCGCCGTGCCGACGATCATGGGGCGAGCCTTTCGAGCTGGCGCGCGAAGGCCGCCTCGTCGTCCAGGGTGCGCAGGTCGAGCAACAGGGTGTCGTGCTCGATCCTGCCGATCACCGGGATCGGCAACCCGCGCAGCGTATCCGCCAGCTTGTTCAGTCCGTGCCCGCGGGCCGAGAGGGCAAAGGAGGGCAGCAGGTCGACCGGCAGCGCACCGGAGCCGATCTGGCCGCGCACCGGCTGGATGCCGGCGGTCAGGGACGAGCCGGCGGCGCGGGCGAAGAGCGGCAGCAACCGCTCGGCCTGGGCCCGGATTTCCGCCGCCGGACGCGCCAGGCTGCGAATGGTCGGCAGCCGGCTCGCCAGGCGCTCGGGATTGGCGTAGAGGCGCAAGGTGGCCTCCAGCGCGGCCAGCCGTACCTTGTCGAGGCGCAGCGCGCGCTTCATCGGATTTTTCGCGATGCGCTCGATCAGCGGCTTGCGGCCGACCAACAGGCCCGCCTGCGGGCCGCCCAGCAGCTTGTCGCCGGAGAAGGTCACGACGTCGATGCCGGCCTCGATCGCCTCGCGCGCTGTCGGCTCGTGCGGCAGTCCCCAGGTCTCGAGATCGACCAGGGTGCCGCTTCCGAGATCCTCGATCACGGGGAGACCGCGGGCGTGGGCGAGCGGAACCAGTTCCGCCGCGCTCACCGACTTGGTGAAGCCCTGCACCGCATAGTTCGACGGATGAACCTTCATGACCGCCGCCGTCTCCGGCCCGATCGCCGCTTCGTAGTCCTTGAGGTGCGTGCGGTTGGTGGTGCCGACCTCGACCAGTCGGCAGCCGGCGCGCGCCATGATGTCGGGAATGCGGAAGGCGCCGCCGATCTCGATCAGTTCGCCGCGCGAGACGATCACTTCCTTGCCTGAAGCGAGCGCCGCCAGCACCAGCAGAACAGCACCGGCATTGTTGTTGACCGCGGTGGCGGCCTCCGCGCCGGTCAGACGGCAGAGCCAGGGCGCGATGTGATCGTCGCGTTCGCCGCGGCCGCCGTCGGCCAGGTCGTACTCGAGCGAGGTCGGCGAGCGCATCGCTTCCACGGCGGCGGAGATCGCCTCTTCGGCCATTAGCGCGCGGCCGAGATTGGTGTGCAGGACCGTCCCGGTAAGATTGAAGACGCGGCGCTGCGAGGGCTCGGCCAGCGGCGCCAGGCGGTCCGCGCACCACAGGGCACAGGCGCCCTCGTCGGCGATCTCCGGCGTGCCGCGCTTCGTTTCCACCCAGGCGCGCAGGGCTTCGACCAGCAGCTTGTGCCCGACGCGCTCCCTGAGGACGCGCAAGGCCGGCCAAGCGGCCATGCGGTCGATGGACGGCGGACGAAACACTACGCTTTTCGCGGGGGCGCCTTCGGCGCGGTCGGCACGCGACACAGCTCTTTCTCCAAGGCGTATTTTACGCCCGTGAGGATGGCGCAGCCCGCGGGAAGGCGCAAAGCCTGTTTCGGCGGGTGCGGAATGCCCCTACTGAGCGGCGGCGACGGCGGTACCGACCCGGACCAGGACTAGGACGGCCGAGGCCGACAGCCCGATCATGAAGGCGTAACGGATCGACGTGCCGCCGGCGTCATCGGCCAGAAGCAAGCGAAAGAGCGCAAAAGCACGAGCAATAGCGGTCATGTGACTTCCCCAAGTCTTGAATCCCGCCGGCCGAGGCGAACCCCTGATCCTCTTCGGCCGACACCCTCGCCCGGTCGAAGCCGGGCAAACCCACACTGAACTCCGCGACGTCCGAGACCCCTCCCGTTCGTCACGAGCGAGGGTATAGGCCCGCCCGCCGTATCTTTGGTGTCAAGCCGCCGGGGCTTTTGTTTCAGTTGTGTCCGCCCCGGCTCCCGGGCGTCCCGATCCTGCCGCGTCCCGCCCTATTTGGCCTTGAGACCCCAGGTCTGGGCCAAGAGATCGGCGACACGGGTCGCCATCAGCGAATATCCGATACTCTTGCCGCTGCCCCATTCGCGAATGAAGTGAATGTCGTCGGCATACAGGGTCTCGGCACGGTCCTTCACGACATCGCCGAGATCGAAGATCGCTAGGCCCTTGTCGCGCAGGGTCATCATCCCGTCGACCATCTCGCGGTACATCGGAGCGTAGCTGATGTCACCCACGACCTTCTTCTCTTCCTCGGTCAGCACCTTACCCCATGCGGGCGTGGGCTGAAGAAAGTAGGCGCTCTTGAGGTTGTTGTCCCTGGCAATCGCCTCGATGGCGCGGGTGTATTTCTGATAGAGGCCGAGTTGGACTTGGAAGGCGCGCTTGGGATCTCGAACGACCTCCTCGGGCAGGGCGAAGATACTGTTGAGCGTCGTCTTCTTGCTCGAAACGAAGATGTCCTTGCTCTTGGCCACCGCCTCGATGCCTCGGATGATCATGTAGGCAGCATGGCTATGTCCGAGCAACGGCATCGCCGTGAGCGAGCCTGCGATACGACCGATCACCCAGCCGATAGCCGCGTCGCCGAAATTCTCGTCGGCAACGAAGGGGTTGACGTCGAGGAAGTTGCTGAGCGGACGCTCGAGGCGCTCCTTGGTTCCGGGAAAGAAGAAGTAGTGCTCGTTGTAGCCGTCGACCGTAACGACAGCGTCGATCGAGGTCGCGTACATCGCCGTCAGGATCGCCTGCTGTGGCTGTTTCCAGGCGCCGTCGCCGCCGTTCAGAACCAGGAACGGCTTGCCGTTGGGGCTGACAAAGCGCTGGTTGAGTTCGTCTTCAAGATAGGGTCTTGCGGGCGGCTCCCAGTTCTGCACGAGCTGCGAGGCGACCGAACCGCCAGTGACCAGAACGACGTACCTGTCGCTCGGCTTCAATGTCGGGAAGTCGGTGTTGAGCAGGCCGATGTTGTTCACGTTCGGCAAGCCACACGGCGGATTTGCGTGGTGGACGAACGCCAGATAAGGGTGCGGATAGAGCGTGTCGACATAGCGGCACTTGGTGTTGCGCGTCATGTCGCGGACGTAAGTGTTCTGTGTGCGCTGGAACAGTTCGGCGGCCGGCGTGTAGCGCCACCCATCCTCGATGAACAACCAAGCGATCGCCGTGACTTCGACCGCCGCCAGCGCCAGCACCACGCCCACCAGCGCGGTGATCCAACCGAAGATTCGTCGCTTCATTGCCCGATCCTTGCCTAATCCATCATTGCATTCATTGTGTGCGGCGTCGATGCCGGCCGATACTCATCACTTGCTCTTGCGCTCCAGCTTCCATGCCTCTGCGAGGTTTGCCGCCACGCGCTTGGCCATCGCCCGATACCCCGGGCTGTCCTCATTGGCGAAACGGATGAAGTGCGCCTCATCGGCGTAGATGGGCTCCTTTACGTCGATGAACAGATCGCCCAGGTCGAACACCGCCATGCCCTTGCTGCGCTGACTCATCATCGCTTCGACCATCCGGCGATAGAGGGGACCTTCGGAAAGATTGTAGGCGCCGGCCGCCGCCTTCTCTCCTTCGGTCAGCGTCTTCCCCCAGCCGGGCACCGGACTGTAGAAGTAGGCAGACTTGACGCCGTTATCGCGCGCCACCGCCTCGATGGCGCGCTGGTATTTCTGATAGAGGCCGACCTGAAGAGCGAAGATCTTTTCTCCGTCGCCTTTCACGTCGCCAGGCAGGGCAAAGATGCTATCTATCGTGGTGCGCTTGTTTGACTTCAGAGCGCCTCTTCCCTTGGCGAGTGATTCGATGCCTCTCACGATCATGTAGACCGCGTGGCTGCTGCCGAGGATGGGGTTGCGCGACATCGCTCCGGCTACACGCCCCATCACCCAGCCTATGGCTGCGTCGCCGAAATTCTCGTCGGCGATGAGTGGATTGACGTCGAGAAAGTTGCTTGCCGGCCGCTCCAAGCGCTCCGTGATGAACGGGCGCACCATATAGAACTCGTTGAGCCCACCAAGGCTGATCACGGCATCCATCGCCTGCGCATGCAGCGCGAAGAGGATGAAAGGCTGCGGCTGCCTCCAGCCACCGGCCCCGCCGCTCAATACGAAGAACGGCCTGCCGTTAGGGCTGACATAGTTGGCGTTGAGTTCTTCCTCGAGAAAGCGCGGTGCTGGCGGCCCCGACATCTGGGCAAGCTGCGCCGCTATCGAGCCACCGGTGAGCAAGATCGTGTAACGGTCGGCGCGTTTTTCGAGCGGGTAGTCATCGTTCAGAAGGCCGATACTATTGAGATTTTTCAGCCCGCACGGCGGATTGGCGTGATGAACGAAGGCGAGATAGGGGTGCGGATAAAGCGTATCGATATAGCGACAGTTGCCGCCTTTGGTGAGGTCGCGCACGAAGGTGTTCTGCGTGCGCTGGAATAGCTCCGCAGCCGGGGTGTATCGCCCGTCCTCGATCATCAGCCAGGCGATCGCCATAAGCTCGACGGCGCCCAGCGACAGCAGCAGTCCGATAAGGGCTGCTACCCATCCGAACAGGCGTCGCTTCAAATGACCTCCACTATGCTCTGGTCTGCCGAATCGCCAGCCAAATGCGCTGCGGCGTGGCCGGCATCTGGATGTTGCGCACGCCGAGCGGCCACAGCGCGT
>CAYZQZ010000069.1:0-6985 GCA_964480235.1 uncultured Reyranella sp.
TTGCTGCTCGAAAACAACCTGATCAAGCGCTTTCGGCCACGCTTCAACGTGCTGCTGCGTGACGACAAGTCGTTTCCCTACATCGTGATCCGCCGCGACACCGACTGGCCCCAGCTCGCCAAGCACCGCGGCACGCGCGAGGCCGGCAACGAGTATTTCGGTCCCTTCGCCTCGGGCACCGCGGTCAACCGCACGCTCTATGCCCTGCAGCGCGCGTTCCCGCTGCGCTCGTGCTCCGACGGCGTGTTCGTCACGCGCACGCGACCCTGCCTGCAGTACCAGATCAAGCGCTGCACCGCGCCCTGCGTCGGCCGAATCGACAAGCCCGAGTACGACACGATCGTGAACGAGGTGCGCGCCTTCCTTGGCGGCAAGAACCGCGAAGTCCAGCAGGCGCTGAGCGAGCGCATGGAAAAGGCGTCCGGCGAGTTGCAGTTCGAGCAGGCCGCCGTCCTGCGCGACCGCATCCGCGCGCTGGCGCACATCCAGTCGCATCAGTCGATCAGCCTCGACTCGATCGACGAGGCTGACATCTTCGCCGCCCACGCCGAAGGCGGCCAAGTCTGTGTGCAGGTGTTCTTTCTGCGCGCCGGCCAGAATCTCGGCAATCGCGCCTATTTCCCCGCACATGCGCGCGAACTCGACGAGGGTGCCGTGCTGTCGGCCTTTGTCGGCCAGTTCTACGAAGCGCGGCCGGCGCCAAAGCTCGTGCTGGTCAGCCACGACGTTGCCGAGACCGAATTGCTGGAAAGCGCACTCGCGATCCCAGCTGGCCACAAGGTCGAGATTCGCCATCCCAAACGGGGCGATCTGAAGGACGTGCTCGACCAGGCGGTCACCAACGCACGCGAGGCGCTGGCCCGCCGCATGGCCGAGCGCGGCACCCAGCGGCAGCTTCTGGAAGGCGTGGCACGCGTGTTCAGTCTCGATTCGCCGCCTGAGCGCATCGAGGTTTACGACAACAGCCACATCCAGGGGCATGCCCCGATCGGCGCGATGATCGTCGCGGGACCCGACGGCTTCATCAAGAACAGCTACCGCAAGTTCAACATCAAGAGCGAGGGCGCCGCCGGCGACGACTTCGCGATGATGCGCGAGGTGCTGTCGCGCCGCTTCGGCCGCGCATTGAAGGAGAATCCCGAGCGTGACGAGGAGCACTGGCCCGACCTGCTTCTGATCGATGGCGGTCAGGGCCAACTCGAGGTGGCGCGCCAAGTGCTGGCCGAACTGGGCCTCGAGGACATCGCCTTGGTCGGCATTGCCAAGGGACCCGATCGCGACGCCGGCCGCGAGCGATTCTTCCTGCCAGGAAAGCCACCCTTCTCGCTCGAGCCCCGCGATCCCATTCTCTATTTCCTGCAGCGCCTGCGCGACGAGGCACATCGCTTCGCAATCGGCACCCATCGCACGCGGCGCGCCGCCGACATCACGCGTTCGGCGCTCGATGAGGTCCCCGGCATCGGCGCCACGCGCAAGCGAGCCCTGCTGCATCATTTCGGCAGTGCTCGCGCGGTGGGTGCGGCAACCTTGGAAGACATCAAGTCGGTCCCGGGTATATCCGACGCGCTGGCACGGAAAATCCACGATCACTTCCGGGGCGGACAGTAGGTCCATTTCGCGTTTCGCCACCGGGGGAGTGACCGAAGCCCCGCTGGCGCACTAAGGTGCGGCTGCCGATGCTCAATCTGCCGAACATCCTGACGCTGTCGCGTATCGCGGCCATCCCGGTGGTCGTGGCCTGTTTCTGGCTCGACCGCGGTTGGGCGCAGTGGTTCTCGATGATCGTGTTCGTCGCCGCCTGCGTGACCGACTGGTTCGACGGTTACTTCGCGCGCCGTTACCACCAGATCTCGCGCTTCGGCCGCTTCCTCGACCCGATCGCCGACAAACTCCTCGTCGCCGCCGCCTTGCTGATGCTGGTCGACCGCGGACCACTGCACGGCATCCACGTGCTGGCGGCCCTGATCATCCTGGCGCGCGAGATCCTGGTGTCGGGGCTGCGAGAATTTCTGGCCGAACTGCGGGTCGGCCTGCCGGTCAGCCAACTGGCAAAATGGAAAACTGGCGTGCAGATGGTGGCGATCGCGCTGCTGCTGGTCGGCGACGCGGCCGACCACATCCTGACTGTGGCCGGGCTCTGGATGATCTGGGCGGCCGCGTTGCTCACCCTGATTACCGGCTACGATTACCTGCGCACCGGATTGCGCCACATGGCGGAGGACACGCCGCCGGGAAGCGCCGAATGAAGATCAGGTACTTTGCCTGGATGAAGCGCACCGTCGGGGTGGCGGAAGAGGAAGTGACGCCGCCCGCCGACGTGACCACGGTCGGCGAACTGGTTGCCTGGCTGCGCGATCGAAGTGCCGGCCATGCCGAGGCACTGGCCGCCGATGCTGCCTTCGGCGCCGCCGTCGACAAGCGCACGGCGACGATGGACGTGAAGCTGGCGGGCGCCGGCGAGGTCGCGTTCTTCCCGCCCTTCACGGGAGGCTAGACCGTGACCGTGCGGGTTCAGGAGACGGACTTCGACGTCGGCGCCGAGCTCGATCGTCTCACCTCCGGCAACAAGCGAATCGGCGGGATTGCGGTGTTCGTGGGCCTGGTGCGCGAGATGCATGTGCGAGAGGGCTATCATCGCGACCGTGTCGATGCGCTGACTCTCGAGCATTATCCCGGCATGACCGAAAAGGCTCTCGAAGACATCGAAGCAGAGGCGCGTCGCCGCTGGCCGATCGAGGCCAGCCTGATCGTGCATCGCTACGGCCGGATGGAAGCCGGCGACCGCATCGTGCTGGTCGCCGTCGGCTCGCCTCATCGCGAGGCTGCCTTCGAGGCCTGCGAGTTCCTGGTCGACTGGCTGAAGACCAAGGCGCCCTTCTGGAAGCTCGAAGAGACTCCGGCCGGCGAGAAGTGGGTGGGCGCGCACGAAGGCGACGACAAGGCTGCGGCGCGCTGGGAGAAGAAGTAGCCCCGCTTCAGCCGAGCGCGACCAGCGCCAGGTTGGTCACACCCCGTTCGCGGAGAATATCGGGCGCCATCAGCGCACGCTGGGCGCTGCTGGAGCACCGCACGACCCGCTGTGCGTTGGCGAGGGGAGCCAGTTCCGCGATGCCATCACAGGGCGCAGCGGAAGCAGCCCTCAAGATCCGGCGGCAACCGCCGGCTCGACGCGCCGTTCCTAGGCTTCGGCGCTCACAGCGAAGCGATCACGTTCGGCGACGTCGGGCGCTCGCACCACGGCCACGCTGCCCGCCTCCACGGTTCGCGGCAACCACCGCTCGCGGCCACTCCCGCTGGACCGCCTTCGTCAGGCCGCCTCGGCCGGAGCCTCCGCGAAATGCGCAGATTCGCCGAAGCCCTCGCAATCGGGCTGCCGCACCAGCGCCCTGAAATCGTCCATCAGGGCGCGGGTTACCGGACCGACCTGGTAGCGCCGCTCGTCGAGCGCGCCAACCGGCACGATTTCGGCCGCAGTCCCGCACAGGAAGAGTTCGCTCGCCTCGTCGAGTTCGTGCGGCCACACCGCACGCTCTTCGACCGACCAGCCGCGCTTCCTCGCCATGCCCATCACGGCACGTCGCGTGATGCCATCGAGAAAATTCTCGGGCCGCGGCGTCACGAGCTTTCCGCCGATCACCAGGAAGATGTTGGCGCCAGTCGATTCGGCCAGCCTGCCCTGCCAGTCGAGCATCAACGCATCGTCGAAGCCCGCCTGCAGTGCACGATCCTTCTCGATGCCGCAGATGATGTAGAGCCCGGCCACTTTCGCCTGGCCGGGCGCGACGTCGGGACCGGGGCGGCGATATTTCGCCATGGTCATGTGAATGCCGCCCGGCTTCACCTGCACCGACAGCCGGCCCTCCTGCGCCCATGGCGCGATGGCGAGATGGATCGTCGTGCCGATCGCAGACACGCCCATGACCTCCGAACCGCGCCAGGCGATCGGCCGGATGTAGCCCTCGTCGAGGCCATTCGCCTTGACCACCTGACGCGTCGCTTCCTCGATCTGTTGGCGTGTCCAGGGCAGTTCGTAGTCGAGCAGTCGTGCCGAATTGATCAGGCGCGCACTGTGTGCGGCCAGTCGGAAGACGCGGCCCTCGTAAATCCGTTCGCCCTCGAAGACGGCCGAGCCGTAATGCAGGGCATGGGTGAGGACATGGGTCTTCACTTCGCGCCACGGCAGGATCCTGCCGTCGAACCAGATGAGGCCGTCACGATCAGCCATGGTTAAGGACATTGCGTTCTCCACAGTCCAAAGATTCCAAATGAGTCGTTTCGATACACTGAAACGCAATCTTTGAGCCTAATAGGTCAGTATTATTGACCTTATCAAGAAGGCTGTCCTAATCGCGATGAATCAATGGCTTAGGCCAGCAAGGGCTCCATGCCGGGATCGCCCTTCTGCATCGCCCGCCGGTAGGCGTCGCGCCGGCCGATGCGCTGCAGGTAGGCGCGGATGTTTGGATAGGGCTTCAATTCGAAGGGCAGAAAGAGCCGCATCGTCGTGAGTGTGAATACGATCATGATGTCGGCCGTGGTGAGGTCGCCTCCAGCCAGATAGTCGGACTCGCCGAGCCTCGCCTCGACGAGACCTAGCGCGAGATCGAGGCGGCCCTTCATGGCGCGCAGGATCGCGTTGTCATCCGGCAGCTTGAGGCGCCCCAGGATCATGTTGCGGCCCGTCGCGGGCTGCAGCGTGCCGTTGGCGAAGTGGAACCAGTAGACGAACTGCGCATAGTCCGGATGGTTCGGCGCCGGCACCAGCCGGCCCCCGCCATGCCTGGCCGCGATGTATTCGACGATCGCACCCGATTCCGCCAGGACGAGGCCATCCTCATCGATCACAGGCGCCGCGCCCAGAGGATGCAGCGCCTTGTACTCGGGCGGCGCGAGCCGAGTGACCCTGTCGCGATCATAGACCTTCAGTTCATAGGGAAGGCCGAGTTCCTCGCACAGCCAGATGATGCGTTCGGATTGCGATTTGCCGAGATGATGAACGGTGAG
This sequence comes from uncultured Reyranella sp., assembly GCA_964480235.1. GTDB lineage: Bacteria > Pseudomonadota > Alphaproteobacteria > Reyranellales > Reyranellaceae > Reyranella. The sequence goes on from CAYZQZ010000069.1 coordinate 5,005, forward strand.
CATGGGCGCCAATTCCCTGCAGGCAACGAGAATCACGGAGGTTTCGCCGCTTCCGCGTCGGCCCGCCGGGGTGCCAAGGCGGTGGCCACCCACTATAGTCGCCCTCCGAAAGCCGCCCACAAGAGTCCTTCCAGAAAAGCTTCCGCTCACAGGCATGGTCGAGACGAGATCCCCCGCAAATCCGCTGTTCCTGCGCGAGGAGGAATTGCGACAGGGCATAGAGCTCATGTTCTATGCCTACCGCGATTTCACCTTCGAATCCGATCAACAGCTCAAGAGATACCAGCTAGGGCGGGCGCACCATCGCGCGCTCTATTTCATCGGCCGCCATCCAGGACAGACGGTCGGCCATCTGCTGTCGATCCTGAAGGTCACCAAACAGTCGATCAGCCGGGTGTTGAAGGACCTGATCGAGCAGGGCTACGTCGAGCAGAAGAGCGGACCCCGCGACCGCCGCGAGCGCCGGCTCGAACTCACCGACAAGGGCAAGAAGCTGGAACGCGAGCTGACCGACCGGCAGAGCCAGCGTTTTGCCCGCGCCTATCGCGAGACTGGCGCCGATTCCGTGGAAGGCTTCCGCAAGGTCCTGCTCGGCCTGCTCGATCCCGCCGAGCGCGCCGAGGTCGACAAACGCGTGCGCAGTGGCGGGCGGTGATGGAAGCCGGGGCCGACAAGCCGCACATCCTGGTCGTCGACGACGACACGCGCTTGCGCGAACTCCTGAAATCGTTCCTCTCGCGCAATGGCTTTCGCGTCACCGCCGCGAGCAGCGCGAGCGAGGCGCGCCAGCGTCTGCAGGGACTGGACTTCGACTTGATAGTCCTCGACGTGATGATGCCGGGGGAGACTGGCCTCGAGTTCGCGAGCGAACTGCGTCGCACCGACGACGTGCCGATCCTGATGCTGACGGCGATGGGCGATCCCAAGGACCGCATCGCTGGGCTCGAGAAGGGTGTCGACGACTATCTCGGCAAGCCGTTCGAGCCGCGCGAGTTGCTGCTGCGCATCCAGAACGTGCTGCGGCGGGCCCGCCCGTCGGAACCGACACAGGAAGTCGAGCGGCTGGTCACGTTCGGCCCCATGCAGTTCGACCTCGAACTCGGCGAACTGACGCAGAAGGGCAAGCGGGTTCCATTGACCGACGCCGAAATCGCCCTGCTGCGCGCATTGACCGGCCGGCTCGGGCAGGTGCTCAGCCGCGAAGCGCTATGCAAGAGCGTCGGTAGCGAGGTCAACGAACGCGCGATCGACGTGCAGGTGACGCGTCTGCGCCGAAAGATCGAGCCGGATCCAGGCTTCCCGCGCTACCTCCGCACCGTGCGCGGCCAGGGCTACCGCCTGGTCGACGCCTGAGATGGGCCGGATCGATGGGTAAGCTCGACGACATCTTCGAAGGCGTCGCGCGCTGGGCCGACCGCCATTCGCCACAGACGCTGTTCGCCCGCGCCCTGATCATCATCGTCGTGCCGATGCTGCTCCTGCAGGCGCTGTCGGCCTGGTGGTTCTACAGCCAGCGCGGCGACAACGTGACAAATCGCCTGGCGCTGATTCTGGTGCGCGACCTGCGCGTGCTGATCGCGCTCCATGCCGATTTTCCCGGCGAAGCGCAACGGCGGTGGATCGTGGAGCACGCACGCTCGGACATGCTGATGGATGTCGGCTTTCGGAAAGGCATCATCCCGCCCTTCAGGCCACCCGGCCATTACGACATCGTCGCCCGCGAGGTCCAGGGTGCGCTCGATGCCGATCTCAAGAAGCCCTATTTCATCGACAACGAAGTCGGCGGCAGCCAGATTCTGATCGAGATTCAGCTCAACGATGGCGACATCATGACGGTCTATGTGCCGTACGTCCGCCTCACGTTTGGATCGAGCTTCGCCTACGTGCTGGCTCAGGTTGGCCTCGCCCTCGTGCTGTTCGGGCTGGCCATCTGGTTCATGCGGCGCGAACTGGTGCCCATCGAGCATCTCGGCGTCGCCGC
>CAYZQZ010000069.1:7085-12854 GCA_964480235.1 uncultured Reyranella sp.
GAGCTGCAGGCCAACCGCGGCGTCACCACGATGCAAATCTCGATCGACGACGATGGACCGGGTATTCCGCCCGACAAGTACGAGGACGTATTCAGGCCGTTTTACCGGCTCGACGAATCGCGCAATGTCGACACAGGCGGCGTCGGTCTCGGCCTTACGATTGCGCGCGACGTGGCCCGCAGCCATGGCGGTGACGTGGCGCTCGGCCCCTCGCCGCTCGGAGGCCTGCGCGTCATCGTGCGCATTCCCATCTAGTCGGCCGTGCTAAAGTGCCCTCCAAATTGAAGTCGGCAAATCAGAGAGAGACATGTCCAAGACCCTGAAATTCGTCCGCCATCCGCATCCGTCGCCGGTTCCGGCCGACAAGCGCGCCCAGCTTCTTGCCAACCCCGGCTTCGGCCGGGTGTTCAGCGACCACATGGTCACGATCAAGTACAGCGATGCCGAGGGCTGGCATGACGCGCGCATCGAGCCGCGCGGCCCGATCTCGATGGACCCGGCCGCTGCGGTCCTTCACTACGCCCAGGAGATCTTCGAGGGGCTGAAGGCCTACAAGAACGCCGACGGCAGCGTCACATTGTTTCGGCCGCTCGAGAACGCGCGCCGTTTCAACAAGTCGGCAGAACGGCTCGCCATGCCCGGCCTGCCCGAAGAGGTCTTCCTCGAAGCCTGCGATCAGCTGGTCCGCATCGATCGCGACTGGATTCCGGACGGCGACGGCAGCCTCTATTTGCGGCCGTTCATGTTCGCCAACGAAATCTTCCTGGGCGTGAAGCCGTCGTCGAACTACCTGTTCAGCGTGATCGCCTCGTCGGTCGGCTCGTACTTCAAGTCGGGCGCCGACGCAGTCTCGCTCTGGGTCAGCCAGGAGTTCACCCGGGCCGCCCCGGGCGGCACCGGCGCCGCCAAGTGCGGCGGCAACTACGCCGCGAGCCTGCTTGCCCAGGCGGAAGCGACGCGCCATGGCTGCGACCAGGTGGTGTTCCTCGATGCGGTCGAACGGCGCTGGGTCGAGGAGTTGGGCGGCATGAACATTTTCTTCGTCTTCGAGGACGGCTCGATGAGCACGCCACCGCTCGGCGGCACCATCCTGCCCGGCATCACGCGGTCCTCGCTGCTGGCGCTCGCCCGGGACAAGGGTATCAAGGTTCGGGAAGAGCGCTACGGCATCGACCAGTGGAAGGCCGACGCCAAGAGCGGCAAGCTGCGCGAGGCCTTCGCTTGCGGCACTGCCGCGGTGGTCACCCCAATCGGCACGGTGCGCGCACCCGACGGCGAGTTCCGCATCGGCAATGGCGGGCCCGGCCTGCGCACCGAGGAGCTGAAGAAGGCGCTCGTCGACATCCAGCGCTGCCGCACCGCCGACCCGCACAACTGGATTCACAAGGTCTTCTAGGGCGTCAGAACAGCCTTCCGCCGTCGGGGACGGGCCCGGTCGGCGCAATCAGCACGACTGCGCCCTCGGCGTCTGGGAAGCCGAGGGTCAGCACTTCCGACATGAACTTGCCGATCTGCCGCGGCGGAAAATTCACCACGGCGGCGACCTGACGGCCAACCAGTGCCTCCGGCGTGTAGTGCACGGTGATCTGGGCGGAGGATTTCTTGACCCCGATCTCGGGGCCGAAATCGATCTCCAGCCGCAACGCGGGCTTGCGTGCGCCCTCGAGTGGGCGGGCATCGCGCACAGTCCCGACCCTGATGTCGACTTTCTCGAAGTCGGCGTAGCTGATCTGCTCCATGCCGGCAGTCTAACAGACAAAAGAAAGGGGCTGCCCTTTCGAGCAGCCCCTTCCTGCCGTTCGGCGCAATGCGCCGTTCGGTCTTACTTCTTGGCGATCGCGGCCTTGACCTCTTCGGTCAGCTCGGCAACGCGGGCGCTCAGGGTCTCGAAAGCCTCGGTGTGGCCCTTGGTGTAGAGGTCGGCCAGCTCCTTGGTGTTCGCCACGGCGAGCTCATAGCTCTTCTTGGCGAAGTCGATCTGCTTGGCGGCCTTCTCTTCCATGGTCGCGGCGGCGAGCACTTCGCTGCCGTGCTTGGAGAAGTCTTCCATGGCCGAGCGGAACATGTCGCCCTGACGCTGTGCGATCGCCTTGAAAGACTCGACGGCAGCGGTGCTGACCGTGGTCATGGCGGCAAAGTTCTTGCGGCCAGTCTCGACGAAGCTCTCGACGTCGACGGTCGGAATCTTGAATTCGCCGGCGACCTTCGTGAAGTCGAAGTCGGCGAACGGGTTCTTGAAAGCGGCGGTGTTGAAGGTCATGGCTGTCTCCTGGTGACTTGGGGTCGGCTGAAACTCGCAGGTGCCCGCAATGTTGCGGTGCACAACGGAGACAAATGTATGTATGCGCCGCAGCAAGTCAAGGGACAATTTTGTGCACTGCACCATTTCTCAGGAAGTGGCTGCTTCTCGCCCCCTCACCAGAGATAAAGGTCTATATTTTTCAAATACTTGTATAAGGCGCTCGGCGGACTTGAGCCGGCTGTCCAAGGCCGCCATCGTCTTGGACAGATCGCCGGTTTCATCGGTCTGGAAGACCGCCAATACGGCCATGTGCAGCGCGATCAGCCCGTTTTGTTGCACTGCACCTGCGAGCCCGTCACTGGGAATGGCTGCCGCCTCGAGCATTGCCGCAGCCGAGCGCCTCATGGCCGGGGCCAGCGACAGGGCGAGAAAGGGGTCGCGCGACGCCAGTTGGCGCAGTTGGCGCAACAACGCCCGATGAGGTTTCAGAGCGTCGTAGCGGCGCATCATGACGTCGAAGAGCCGGTCGCGGGCCGTCTCCTCCGGATCGGTCTGGTGGGGCGTGCCGGCCAGCACCTCTTCATCGATCCGCGCCATGACGGCCGCGACCAACGCCGGCTTGTCGCGGTAGCGACGATAAAGCTCGGCCAGGGAGAGACCGCACTCCTGCGCCACGTCCCGCAAAGACACGACCGCATAGCCCCGCTCCGCCACCAGGGCGGTGAAGGCCTCGAGCGGGTCGCGCATCGGACCGTCGCCGCCGGGCCTCATCCCGCCAGCTCCTTGGAGCGTCGCGACGCCGCCGCCAGCGCCTTGTCGAATACCGGCTGAATGCCGTCGGCGGCCATCAGCACCTTCAGCGCCTCGGCAGTGGTGCCGCCTGGGCTGGTGACATTGACGCGCAATTGCGCGGCTGGCTCGCTCGATTGCTTCAGCAGCTCACCGCTCCCGGACACCGTCGCACGTGCGAGCTGCATCGCCATCTCAGGCGTGAGGCCGAGCTTGGCGCCAGCCGCCGCCATCGCCTCGACCAGCAGGAAGACGTAGGCCGGACCGCTGCCCGAGAGCGCGGTGACCGGATCCATCAGGGACTCGTCCTCGACCCACAGCGCCTCGCCCACGGCTTCGAGCAGGTCCTGGCAGCGCTTTTTCTGTGCCGCCGTCACGCCCTGCGATGCGCACGCCACGGTGATGCCCTGGCGCACCGCCGCAGGCGTGTTGGGCATTGCCCGCACCACCCGCGCCGCGGTGCCGAGATGACTCGCAAAGTATTTCAGCGTCTTGCCGGCGGCGATCGATAAAAACACCGCGCCCGCATCGGCGAAGCGCCTGAGATCGGGCAATACCGCGTCCATGGTCTGAGGCTTCACCGCCAGCACCACAATCTCGGGTGTCTCGGCGATCTGCGACGTCGCGGCGACGGCGCGAAGGCCAGGCTTGCCCGGCCGCAGCGCCTCGACCGGTTCGGCGACCAGCACGTCGGCCGCCGCCAGCCCTCGCGACAGCCAGCCATCCAGCATGGCGCCGCCCATCTTGCCGCACCCGACCAGCAGCAACTTGCCCATCGTTCTCTCCTCGTCACGCCTCGGCGGCGCTTTCCTACCGACCCTTGAACTTGGCCGCACGCTTCTCACGGAAAGCCGCGGCGCCTTCCTTGCGGTCCTCACTGTTGGCGATCGTCTCGAGCTTGTAGCGCTCGGGCACGAAAATCTCGGCCGGGCCGCGCGGGAGTGTCTGGTTTGCGAAATCGCGCAAGGTGCGGATCACCAGAGGCGCTGAATTGGCGATCACGCTCGCCATGCGACGGGCTTCCTTGCGCTCCTCGCCAAGTGGCACGATCCGGTTCACGAAGCCCACTTCGTAGGCGCGTTTGGCCGAGATTTCTTCCCCGAGCAGCAGCAGTTCCATGGCGACCTTGTGCGGCATGCGCGAGACGATGCCCGGCATCAGCCCGCCGAACACGCCGACCTTGGCCTCCGGGTACATGAACTTGGTGGTATCGGCACAGACCATCAGATCGCAGGTCATGACCATGCAGATCGCCCCGCCGATTACCCAGCCCTGGGTGGCGGCGATCACTGGCTTGGTCAGGTGATGGCTGACATGCGGCACCGCCTTCCACATGGCCGACGGCGCTTCCTTGAGGTCGGCACCGACGCAGAAGGCCGGCCCCTCGGCCTGCAGGATGGCGACATTGTCGCCGCCGGCCTCGAACTTGCGGTAGGCGTCGCACAATTCGTCGCACAAGGCCTGGTTCAGCGCATTGCGTTTGTCGGCCCGCGCCATGGTGATGGTGGTGATGCCTTCGCTCGATTCTACTTTGACCAGACTCACGGCTTCCTCCTGGGGCGTCTGCGGGCGTTCTTGCTGGCAGGGTAGCAGCCGCCCATACTCGCCGCACCAGGAGACACCTCATGCAGACCCGCAATCCCTTCATCGACGATCTGACCAAGATGGCCAACGGCGCCATGGGCGCGCTGAACGGCGTGAAGGACGAGGTCGAAAACCGCGTCCGCGATCAGATCGCCAAGATTCTCGACGGCATGGATATTCCGCGCCGCGACGAGTTCGACGCGGTCAAGGCGATGGCCGCGAGGGCGCGGGAGGAGAACGAGGAACTAAAGAAGCAGATCGCCGAGCTGCAGGCGAAGCTCGGTGGAAAGTAGCGCATGCGGGTAGGCGTCGAAGTCGGGGGGACCTTTACCGATCTCGTCGCGGTCGAGGACGGCAAGGTCATCGTCACCAAGGTCCCGAGCACGCCGCGCTCGCCCGACATCGGCGCCTTTGACGCCCTCACCGCATCCGGGATCGATCTCTCGACGATAGAGGATCTCGGTCACGGTTCGACGGTCGCGACCAACGCAGTCCTCGAGCGCAAGGGGGCAGCCGTCGCCTTCGTCGCCACGTCGGGTTTTCGCGACCTGCTGTTCATGCAGCGCCATGACCGGCGCAACATCTACGATCTCTTTTATGCCAAGCCCGCACCGCCGGTGCGCCGCAAGGATTGCTTCGAAGTCGGCGAGCGGCTGAACGCCGACGGATCGGTGCAGACCAGCCTCGACGAGGCCAAGGTGAAGGCCGCGCTGATTCCCGCGCTCCGGGACGGCGGCTATCGCGCGGTCGCGGTGTGCCTGCTCAATGCCTACGCCAATCCGGTGCATGAGCAGCGCCTTGCCCAACTTATCGGCGAGGCCCTGCCCGGCGTGCTGGTGACCTGCAGCCACCAGGTGGCGCGCGAGTTCCGCGAGTTCGAGCGCGCCAGCACCACAGTGCTGTCGGCCTATGTGCAGCCTGTGATCGATGGCTACCTGCACCGCTTCGAGAGCAAGCTGACGGGGGCGGGCTTCAAGGGCCGCTTCACCGTGATGCAGAGCAACGGCGGCCGCCTGCCGGCCGAGGCGATGCGCACCAGCGCCATCACCGCGCTCTATTCGGGTCCTGCAGCGGGAGTGGTCGGGGCGACGCGTCAGGCCGCGCGTTCCGGATTCAAGGATCTGATCACCTTCGACATGGGCGGCACCTCGACC
>CAYZQZ010000070.1:0-12838 GCA_964480235.1 uncultured Reyranella sp.
GTGAAGCCGCCCTTAACGCGGCCGAAGATCGTGCCCATGACGCGCTCGCCGTCGGTGAACGCCTTCTCGAGCAGCGTCCAGGCTTCCTCGCGGCGCGCCTTGTCGCGCGACAGGACGGCCTCGCCTTCCTTGTTTTCCATGCGGTCGACGAAAATGTCGACTTCGTCGCCTTCCTTCACCTCGGCGGAAACGCCGCCGTTGGCGAACTCACGCAGCGGGACACGGCCTTCGGACTTCAGGCCGACATCGACCACCACGAAATCGTTGGCGATGCGGATGACACGGCCCTTGACCACCGTGCCTTCGAAACTCGCCGAACCGCCGAGCGATTCGTCGAGAAGTGCTGCGAATTCGGCGCTCGCGGCGTCGTTCGCGGGTTTACGCAGGGCGCTGCCCTTAGCCATTCAATACCTCTTCCTTCTCTCGATCCCGGGCGAAACGCTGCCACCCGTCGGCCAACCGGTTAATCCGGCGGATCCAGTGCCTGTTACTCCGACGCCGGGATTGTGCTCCCGATCGCAATCGCCGCTTTCCGTCTTCGAGCTGCCGGCGGCGACTTATGGCCCGGCAGTTCGAAAGCCCTTGCGCTCGATGAAAGCCAAAGCGGCGGCAAAGGCCGCATCGGCATCCATGTCACTGGTATCGAGAAGCCAGGCATCGGGTGCGGCCTTCAAAGGTGCTGCCGCCCGTTCGCTGTCGCGACGGTCCCGCTCCGCCATCTCGGCAAGAACGCGCGGTTTTATAGTGTCGGCCCCCCGGGCCCGCAACTCCTGAAAGCGCCGTTCTGCGCGGGCTTCCGGGCTTGCCGTAACGAAGATTTTCACCGGGGCGTCCGGGCAAATGACGGTGCCGATGTCGCGTCCGTCGAGCACGGCTCCCGAAGCCTTGGATGCGAAATCTTTCTGGAATTTCAACAGATTAGCTCGCACCACCGGGTTGGCCGCGGCCTTCGAGGCCATCTGGCTGGCCTCGTCGCCGCGGAGGTCGGGGTCCTTGAGATCGAACGCATCGAGGTTGGCCGCGACCTCAGTCTGGTCGGCGCCCGTCCGGAAGGCGATCCAGCCGACCGCCCGGTAGAGGAGCCCGGTATCGAGGTGGGGCAGGCCGAAATGGGCGGCGAGGCGCCTGGCCAAAGTGCCCTTGCCTGAGGCCGAAGGGCCGTCGATGGCGATGACGAGACGCCCGCTCACGCCGCCTCGATCTTGGCGCCGAGGCCGTTCATCAGCGCGGCGAAACCCGGGAACGACGTATCGATCGGCGAGCCGTCGTCGACGGCCACGCCGTTCTTCGAGGCGAGCCCCAGGACCAGGAACGACATGGCGATACGGTGGTCGAGGTGGGTCGCAACCAGGCCGCCGCCGGCAGGTCCCGCCGGCGCGCCATGGACGACCAGAGTGTCGGCACCCATCTCATGCGCCACGCCGTTGCCTGCGAGACCGGCGGCGACACTCGACAGGCGGTCGCTTTCCTTGGCGCGCAGTTCGGCAAGACCCAGCATGCGCGTGGTGCCCTCGGCGCAGGCCGCGGCAACTGCGAGAATCGGATACTCGTCGATCATCGACGGCGCGCGCTCGGGCGGAACCGTCACACCCTTCAGCCCTCCGCCCTTCACGCGCAGGTCGGCCACGGGTTCGCCGCCCACTTCGCGGCGGTTCTCCTCGACGAGGTTGGCGCCCATTTCCTTCAGCGTGACGTAAAGACCGGCGCGCAACGGATTCATGCCGACATTCTCGACCAGCACGTCGCTGCCCGGCCGGATACAGGCGGCAACGACGGCAAAAGCCGCCGAGGACGGATCGCCCGGCACGACGATGTCACGGGCCTTCAGTTCCGGCCAGCCGACGACCGTGATGCGCTTGTCGCGACCTTCGCCCGCCTCGACCCGCACCTCGGCGCCGAAATGGCGCAGCATGCGTTCGGTGTGATCGCGGGTCGCTTCTGGTTCGATCACCGTGGTCTCGCCGGCAGTGTTCAGGCCGGCGAGCAGGATCGCGCTTTTCACCTGGGCCGATGCGACCGGAAGCCGGTATTCGATCGGGACCATCTCGTCGGTGCCCTGGATGGCAAGAGGCATGCGCCCGCCCTCTCGCGCCACGAAGCGGGCGCCCATGCGCGACAGCGGCTCGATCACGCGCTGCATGGGGCGGCGGCGCAACGAGCCGTCGCCGGTCATGAAACTCACGAAGCGCTGGCTGGCGAGGATGCCCGACAGCAGCCGCGCCGAAGTGCCGGAATTGCCCAGGTTGAGGACATCGGAGGGCTCTTGGCCGCCGCCGACGCCGAAGCCGCGGACCCGCCAGACCGCACCTTCCTGCACGACGTGCGCACCCATCGCCCGCATCGCAGCCGCGGTACACAGCACGTCCTCGCCTTCGAGGAGGCCCGAAATGACGGTTTCACCTAGCGCCAGGCCCCCAAACATCAGGGCGCGATGCGACACCGACTTGTCGCCGGGCGCCCGGGCGCGGCCTTCCAGACGCACGATCGGGCGGGAGATCAGCTTGGCTGGACTGGCGGCGGCGGACAGTGGGTTCTCCAATGCGGCAACACTGGCTACAGGGGGGCCCTCCTAGCATGCCGGAATTTGCTTTTGACAGGGTGAAAAGCCCATGACATACGCGCTCCCTCGCGGGTCATCAGGCCCGATTTCAGCGAAATTCCGGGAGAACCAGCGTGGTCAAGGCGTCCTGGGGCATCAAGCGCACCTGCCAGAGCTGTGCAGCGCGCTTCTATGACCTGAACAAGAGCCCGATCAAATGCACCAAATGCGGCCGTGAGCATGATCGTGAGGATTTCGTGAAGGTCCGCCGCGGCCGAGCCGCTGCTGCAGCCGCGGCCGCTACGAGTGCGGCTGCCGCGGCCGCTGCCGCGAAGGCAGCCCTGGCCAAGAACAAGAAGGTCGAGGAAGCGGCACTGGAGGGCGGCGACCTGCCCGACACCGAGGCCGACGATGACGACGCCCTGGAGGATACGGACGATCTGGCCGACGAGGCCGACGACATCGAGGTCGAGGTCGAGGACGACAAGGGCGAAGGCGACCGCTGACCCGGGAATCTATTCCAACAGGTGCGGTTGCCAGCGCGGGAGGCAGGAATTATACCTCCCGCCCGCCAGCAGATTTCAGTTTGGAAGGTTTGGGGCCATAGCTCAGCTGGGAGAGCGCTACGATGGCATTGTAGAGGTCGTCGGTTCGATCCCGACTGGCTCCACCAAACCCAAAGGCCCGGTCGGAAACGACCGGGCCTTTCGCATTTGGGCGCCCGATTCTCGCGCGCCGAAGTTGCTGGCGTTCAGGCGTTGAGACGTTCCAGCTCGGCGCGATCGGTCAGGATGATCGACCGGCTGCTGGCGGCCAGCTTGATGATCCCGTCACGCACGAACTGGGTCAGAGTGCGCGATACAGTCTCGATGGTGAGGCCAAGGTGATCGGCGATGTCGCAGCGCTGCATGGGCAATTCGAGATGCGCGTCGTCCGAGGACAGACGATCGGCCAGATCGAGCAGAAAGCTCGCGATCTTCTCCTGGGCCGTCTTGCGGCCAAGCAGCAGCATATGGTCCTGCGCACGCTCAAGGTTGCGCATCATCGCTTCCATGATCTGCGTGCCGAATGCCGGATTGTCGTGTGCCAGCACATCGAGGCGACTGCGGCGGAAGGCCACCACGGTGGCGCCATCGACCGCCTCGGCCGAAAAGCGATGCTCGCTGCCCGCCTCGATGCCGAAGATGTCGCCGGCCAGGTGAAAAGCATCGATCTGCCGGCGGCCGTCGCTCAGAAGCTTGTAGGTGCGGATGGTCCCGGACTGGACCTTGTAGAAGAACTCGGCGGCGTCGCCTTCGGCGAAGACCTGCTCGCCCTTGCCCAGGACCTGGGTCGTTCCGAGGCTCCGGACCTCGGCCGGCTGCGGCATGTTGGCCGCACCGCGCATGACGACGGCTGCAGGAACTCGGGCATTGACGGCGGCGATGGTGCGCATCGAGGCTTCTCCCTTATGACGCGCAATGGGTACCGCCGCCCCCGGCCGCCCACCATTCAGGTAATGAACTACGGGATTCTACGTAGCCCGCGTGACGTCCCGGTGGCCGTCTCCCGTCGATCGAATGGCAGCCAGGCGCGCGGCCGCACCGGCGAACAGGCGGTACTTCACGCCGACCACGGAGAATTCGCGTGCCCAGTTGACGAGATCGCCCCACGGATCGTTGAGTTTGCCCAGCCCACCCACGATGGCGACCACGGTGCCGACTTCAATGCGCCCCTGCAGCGCCATCCAGGCCCCGACGCTGAGCGCCATCGCGACGCTCAGGTGGTACATCAGGTTCATCAGCAGGTTCATGCTGAACTTCAGCTTGTAGACGCCCATGTTCAGCACGAACACCTGCTCGATCGGCTCAGCCCCCAGGGTCCACACCGCCGCGCCGCCCGGCACGCTGTCGACGATGGCGCTGCTGATCCCGCGCTTGACCAGAATCCGACGCTCGGCGCGGCGATTGATGGCGCCCTGCATCAACGGGACGAAGACGAGCTGCGGCAGGAAGAAGACGAGCCCAAGCACCGTCAGCCACGGCTGCAGGAAAAGCATGTAACTCACGACGCTGACCAGAATGCCGCCCTGCAGCAGAGGCTCCGAAAAAGCGAGGCCGGCGAAGCCGCCGATCGGCTCGGCCTCCTCGATGATCATGGCGATCTCCACGCCGGCATCCGACGCCGTCTGCGGGCCGTCCGGACCAGAGGCGATCTCGTCCCGCATGCGCAGGCGCAGGTGACGCACCGAGCTCTCCGCCACCCAGCCGCGGTAGACATTCAGCGCAAGCTTCAGGCTCTGCTCGCCAAGGGCGACCAGCGCATAGCCGCCGGCCAGCGAGAGCAGGGTTTCGAGCGGCCCCTTCTCCACGATGCCGTTGATGATGCGCCTTTGCAGCTCCAGCGGCACCGCGCTCAGCGCGAATACCGACACGGACAAAGCCGCAAGCCCCGCCTGATGCCGGCCGGTAAAGCGCAGCACGTAGCCGAATACGTTTCTCGGCAGCGCCGGGGAAGGATCAGGCTTGGGTGGACTGGAGGGCATGACGAATGCTGTCCAGCAGCATACCGTCCGACAACGGCTTCTCCAGAACATCCTGAACGCCGACGCGGCCAGCCCGCACGCGCAGACGAGAATCGAGGGCTTCGCTGACGACGAGGATGACCGGCAGTTCGACACGACGCTGGCGCAGGCGGCTGATCATCGCCAGGCCGTCCAGCCCGGGCATCCGATAATCGACGACGAGGCAGGCGCGCTCAGGAAGGGTGTCCGCCAGCAGCGCCTCGGGATCGCCGTAGGTCCGCACCTGATAGCCCTCAAGTTCGAGGGCGAATTTCAGCGCACTCCTGACCGCCGCGTCGTCATCGACAACAAGGACGATGCCCAACGAACTTGGGGCCTGCGATTTTTCGCACGAATGGACCATGATCGTAACTTTTAGGCGGGCGCCCGGACTGGCGACTTGACTTGGCGCAAGCCGCTCGAAGATTTCCGCCTAGGCCGTTCCGCCCTCAAGGAGGACCATGCGAACCAGTTCGGACAGGCTGTTGGCCTGCATTTTGGTCATGACGTTGGCGCGATAGACCTCGACCGTGCGGGCGCTGATGCCCAATTCATAGGCGATTATCTTGTTCGGCTTGCCGGCGACCAGGCCGTTCAGGACTTCCTTTTCGCGCTCAGACAGCGCCTTGAGCCGCTTGCGGACGTCAGCGACGAGCGCTTGGCGCCTGCGATCGTCGGAATGCTGCGTGAGTGCGGTCTGAATTGCGGAAAGGAGCGCCTCGTCGTCGAACGGCTTTTCGATAAAATCGACGGCCCCGGACTTCATCGCCGAAACCGCGAGATGCACGTCGCCGTGTCCGGTGATGACGATCACCGGCATGTCGACCTTCATTTCCTTGAGCCGTGCCTGCAGCTCCAGCCCGTCCATCTCGGGCATGCGGATATCGGTCACGATGCAGCCGTCCTGGAGGGTTGGTAGGGCCTTCAGGAAGGCAACCGCCGAATCGTGCGTGCGCACCGCGAGTCCGGCAGCGCTCAGCAGAAACGCCAGTGATTGGCGAACATCGACGTCGTCGTCGATGACATGAACGACCTTGTTATCGCTCACGGTGCACTGTCCTCGTCTTCTTTGGCCGACCTGAGGGTGAAGTGGAAAATCGTACCACCCCCGGGATTCGGCTCCACCCAGATCTTGCCGCCGTGTGCCTCGATGATGGTTCGGCAGATCGAGAGGCCCAACCCCATGCCCTTACGCTTGGTGGTCACGAAGGGCTGGAACAGCTGCTTGGCGATCTCCGGGGCGATGCCCAAGCCGGTATCGGAGACACTGATCTGCACCAGATCCTCGCGGTCGGCGACCGCCGCGATCTCGAGCCGCCGCCGGCCGGGAGTCTCGGCCATGATCTCGATGGCATTGCGGATCAGATTGACCAGAACCTGCTGGATCTGGATCCGGTCGGCGAGCACGAGATCGACGGCCGGGTCCAGGCGAAACGACACGTCGACGCCGTTTTCCTTGGCGCCGATCAGAGCGAGCGTGCTTGCATCCTCGATCAGCTTGGGCAGGCTCTCGATCCGTCGATCGCTTTCGCCGCGCGCCACGAATTCGCGCAGGCGTCGAATGATCTGGCCGGCGCGCAGGGCCTGATCGGCCGCCTTGCCGATGGCGTCGCGCAGCATCACCGAGCTGTCGCTCTCGACTCTGTCGAGCAGCCGCTGACACCCTCTCAGGTAGTTGCTGATCGCCGTCAGCGGCTGGTTGATCTCATGGGCCAAGGTCGAGGCCATTTCGCCGAGCGCCGTAAAGCGCGACATGTGCGTGACTTCCGACTGCAGTTCCTTCAGCCGGCTCTCGGTGATCTGCTGGTCGGTCAGATCGCGAATGAAGCCGGTAAAATAGTGACGGTCGGCAGAGCGAAGTTCGCCCACCGTAAGATGCATGGGAAACGTAGAACCGTCCTTGCGCTGTCCGGAAACCACCCGCCCGATGCCGATGATGTGCTTCTCGCCGGTGCCGAGATAGCGCTTGAGGTAGGCGTCATGCTGCTCGCGATAGGGCGAGGGCATCAGCATGCTGATGTTGCGGCCTATCGACTCCGCGGCAGAGTAGCCGAATAGCCGCTCGGCCGTGGCGCTGAGCGATTCGATGCGACCGAACTCGTCGATCACGATCATGGCGTCGGGCACGGTCTGCAGGATCGAGCGCAGGCGCGCTTCCGCCGCCTCGAGGGCGGCCGCCAGCCCCGCAGCCGGTGCTCCGGTCGTGCCGTTCGCAGAACGTTCCATGGTCAGCTTGATTTCCCTGCCGGACGATATCACCGGCAGGCCATTGCTACGAGCCGGTCCCCCGGTATTTGTCAGGGACGGATGAAGATCAGCGGGCTGTCGTCATCGAGATTGTCCGCGGCAGCGCTCAGCTCGGCGGCAATATCGTCGTTGGACCGCGAGCGCTTGAACAAGCGGATCGCTTCGGACAAGAGGCAGCGCGCCACGACATCGTCGGAAATCGACTTGCCGGCGGCTTCCGCCAGCGCCTGTTCGATGTGGCGGGAAACCATCGCGTACGTGCTCATTGTCCCATTCCTTTCGTCTCAGATGCCGCGTGCGTGCCGGCCTTCCGCGCCGGTGTAGTAGCGGTCGAAGGCCGCACAGACCGAACGGACGAGCGGTCGGCCACGGTCGGTCACCACCAGGCGATCGCGATCCACCACCACAAGCCCGTCGCGCTGCAGCCCGTCGAGGGCATTGATTTCGCCAAAGAAGACATCCGGCGCCACGCCGTGCCGACGACAAGCGTCACCGACTTCCGCCGTATAGCCGCACATCAATTGGCTGATGATGTCGCCCCGCAGACGGTCATCGGCATCGATTGCGACACCTCGCGCGATCGCGAAGCCTCCCGCTTCGATGGCCTGCATATAGGCTGCGGTGTCGACCTGATTCTGGGAATGGCCGCGCGGCAAGCTGGAGATCGACGAAGCGCCAACGCCGATGACCCACGACGACTCGTCGACAACATAACCCTGGAAAGT
The DNA here is from genome assembly GCA_964480235.1 of uncultured Reyranella sp. Classification (GTDB taxonomy): domain Bacteria; phylum Pseudomonadota; class Alphaproteobacteria; order Reyranellales; family Reyranellaceae; genus Reyranella. The sequence goes on from CAYZQZ010000070.1 coordinate 8,054, forward strand.
GCGGCGCAGCTTTCCATCGGCGAGCGCCCGGGACAGCGGATCTGCGGGCCGAGCAAAGTGATCCAGCCCAACCTGCAGATAGCCGGCCGACAGCAGCTTCTCGCGCACCAGTTCGGCCATGACCGCGCGCAGCTCCGCCGCCGGGAGAGACGCCGTGTCGATCAGGCGCTGGTGCGCCTTCATCCAGGGCACATGGGCATAGGCAAACACCGCGAACCGGTCAGGGGCGAGAGCGACCGCCTGGTCGAGCGTGCGAGCAAGGGTATCGAGCGTCTGCAGCGGCAGCCCATAAACCAGGTCGATGTTCGATCGGCGAATGCCGGCCGCCCGAAGTCGATCGAGCGCCGATCGCGTCGCTTCGAAACTCTGCAGACGGTTGATCGCGGTCTGGACCGAGAGGTCGAAATCCTGCACGCCAAGGCTGGCGCGCGTCACACCGATGGCCGCCAGCGTATCGACCAGCTCGTCGTCGCAATAGCGTGGGTCGATCTCAAGCGACGTCTCCGAGCCGCATCGTCGGTCGAACAGCGCCTTGATCCTCTGGCCGACGATCAGCAAGCGATCGGTGCCGAGCTGGGAAGGCGTGCCACCGCCCCACTGCACCGAGCCCAGGACGACGCCTTCGGCCGCCGCGGCCGTGCGCTCCAGTTCGGCAAGAAGCGCCGAGGCATAGCGGTCCAGCGTGCCCGGGCTACGCATGGCGACGGTATGGCAGGCGCAGTACCAGCAGAGCTGCTGACAGAACGGCACGTGCAGGTAAAGCGCGGCTTCGGTCCGGTCGAGATCCTTCAGCCAACTCACATGCTCGGAAGGACCGACGGCCGTCGTGAATTGTGCGGCCGTTGGATAGCTGGTGTAGCGCGGGACCGGCTTGTCGTACGTCGCCACCAGAGCGCGATCCATGTCAGCCTCAGTGAGACATCAGGACCGGAACGGTCATGCTGGACAGCAATGTCCGGCTGGCACCGCCCAGCACGAACTCGCGCATGCGGGAATGTCCATAGATGCCCATCACGATCAGGTCGGTGTCGTGATCGGCGGCACGAGACAGGATCACATTGCCAACGTCCGTATCGGCCGCCACGTCGCGCTGGACCGTGACTTTGGCACCATGGCGCGCCAGCCAGGTCGCGACATCTGCGCCGGGTTCCGCCCCGTGCCCGCCACCAGTGCTTCGAGGATCGACCACCAGCACGGTGACCTTCTCCGCCGCCTTCAGGAAGGGCAAGGCATCGGATGCCGCCCGCGCACTCTCGCGGCTGGCGTTCCAGCACAGCATCACGTTCTTTCCCGGCGCTCGCGAGACGCCGATATGCGGCACGACCAGCGTCGGCCGGCCGGTGGCGAGCGATACGGCTTCAGGCATGTCGTCCGGTGTCTGGCCATCCCCCTGCGGCGCGGCCTGTCCCACGACGACGAGATCGGCATAACGAGCCTGAACGGCCAATTCGGCATCGGCGAAGCCGTCAACGATGCGCCATTCGCTCGAAAGATGCTTGCCCTTGATCGCCTTCTGGAAGGCTGCGGACGACGCACTCAGGTCGTTCTTCACCTGCTGTTCGTAGGCCTGGAACAGACTGTCCATGGGCATGCCACCATCGAAGAACATCGGTGCCTCGAAGGGCGGGCGCGCATGGGCCCCGACGAGGTGCGCTCCGAAGCGCGTCGCCAGTTCAGTCGCGACATCGAGGCGCTGCCCCACGCGTGCGCCAGCATCGCAATTGACGAGGATTGTCTTGTAGGTCATGGGCAACCTCTTGCTGAAGTACCGTGCAGACTGCGCTCTCACCCACTCGATCGTTTTGACGCAGGTCAAGTGAATGGACGTTTTTTCGCATTTCCTCGCCGTCTGCCGATCGGGCTTCGCGACGCTCGGTGCCGAGGCCGGCAGCTTGCCGGCCTCGCTGTTTCTCGCCGGCCTGGCTGGCAGCCTGATTCATTGCGTCGGCATGTGCGGACCGTTCGTACTCGGTCAAGTCGTGAGCGGCACGGAGGATCAGCGGGGTGCCTATGGCGAGTGGCGCCGTCTCGCAGGCGCGGCGTTGATGCCCTATCACCTGGGGCGACTGACGACCTACACGATGCTGGGAGCACTCGCGGGAGGCGTTACGTCGATCTTCGCTTCGACTGCGGCCTTCGCCTGGCTGTCGGCCGGCCTGCTTTGCGTTGCCGCACTCTTGATGCTGGCCCAAGCCGTCGGACTCGCGACCGGCATTGAGTCACCCTGGAGTGCGGCACTCGCGAGGATCGGAGGACCGCTCACGAATGCTCGAGGGACGACGGCGCGCTATGCCCTCGGCGTTTTGCTCGGCTTCCTTCCCTGCGGCCTGCTTTACGGCGCACTGGCCGGCGCCGCCGGTTCGGGATCGCCGGCGACGGGAGCGTTGGCAATGGCGGCCTTCACCATCGGAACGATTCCGGCACTGATCGCGGTTGGCTGGGGTGGGTTGATCGCGCGGCGGCAGCTGCGCCGGGCCGGGCGCTGGATTGCCATACCGCTGCTGCTCGCCAACGCCATCGTCATGCTGGCGCTGGCGAGCAGTCGCTTCTGAGCGTCAGGACGCCTTGATCTCGACCTGCTTGACCGCCGCCGGCGGGCTGGCGGTCTTGGCGATGTCGAGCGTCAGCACGCCCTTGGTGAACTTGGCCTCGATGCGCGCGCGGTCGGCATCGGCCGGCAACGTGAAAGCCCGGGTGAAGCTGCCGTAACTGCGCTCCGAGTAGTGCGTCTTGTCGTCGGTGTGCTCGACCTTCTTCTCGCCAGCAACGGTCAATACGTCGTCCTCGACCGTCACTTTGACGTCCTTCTCGTCGAGGCCGGGTAGTTCGACTGTGACGGTGTAGGCCTTGCCGTTCTCCTTCACCTCGACCTTTGGCACGTGCTCGAAGGCGCGCAACGCGCGCGGCTGCCCCGTGGCGACGGCGGCCTCGGGCCAACCGAAAGGCCATCCACGCATCGCGCGATGGAAGAAATCGTCGAAATCGCCGAAGAAAGGCGAATGAGAGCGGGGTGTGAGCGACTTGATCTCGGTCATCGATACCTCCAATCCGGATCGCCAATCGGATCCGAACGGATCGTGCTCCGACGCAGCCCTGCTGCCTTGATCGAGATCAAACCTGCGAGGTAATGGCCGGAACGCTGAATTTCACGATGTCGCGATAGGCATGCCAGGTCGCGTGCGCCACCAGCGGCAGGACCACGACCAGGCCGATCAAGCCGGGGATCATCGCCAGGCCAACCAGCAGGACGATCAGACCGGCCCACAGCAGCATCGGACGTGGATTGAGGCGGATGGCGGCGACCGAAGTGGCGATCGCCTCGAAAATGTTGGCCTCGCGCCGGTCCAGCAGGTAGGGCATCGAAAAGGCCCCGAGCAGGAAGGCGATGGCCGCAAGGGCCGCGCCGCAGGCAACCCCGGTGGCGAGAAACGGCAGGCTGCGCGCCGAATGCCAGGCGAGATCCATGAACCGGTCCCACGACGGCACGGTGCGCCATTCGAACAGCGCGAACAGAAGCTGCGCCACGCGCATCCAGGCAAGGTGCAGAAGCAGCAGCACCAGCCCCATCAAGGCAATCTGATCGGGATTGCGCCGCCAGGCTAACAACGTCGATTCGCCGTCCACCATATGGTTTGCCTCGAGCCGCCGGCTGACCTCATAGAGCCCGACCGCGACGAACGGCCCGACAAAAAAGAAGCCTGCGCTGAGCGGCAACACCAGATAGGGAAAGTCGAGCCAGAGCAGCAGTGCCGTGGCGAGCCAGCCGGTGATCACCGGCAACAGTCCCCAGGCCAGACTGATGCCGGGGGCAGCCCAAAGATCGCGCCAGCCCGCGGCCAGCCAAACCCAAGGCCGGTCGATCGGCACGCGCGAGATGTAGGGTTGCGGGCCGCGGAACACGGCACCTGATTCGTTCATCGCCCTCTCTCCCTGCTGACCGGTCAATAGATACTGCCGCACGCATTGCGGCCTTGACGCATATCAAAGTGGCCGGGCGCCAACACCCTTAAGGTTGCCCCATCGCGCTGCCTTTCAGCGCCGGGAGCGAGAATGTCCAGCCAAGCCTCTTTGCAAGCCGTTCGGCCGGCGCCGCGCTACGTCGAGGATGTCGTCCGCGCCTCCGTACTGCTCGCCACTTTCTGGGGGGTCGCCGCCTTCCTGGTGGGTGTCGTGATCGCAGCCCAGCTCGTCTGGCCGCAACTTAGCCTAGATACCGATTTCCTGACCTTCGGCCGGCTGCGGCCCCTGCACACGTCGGCGGCGATCTTCGCCTTCGGTGGCACGGCGCTGATCGGCACGTCGTTCCATGTCGTCCAGCGGACCTGCCGGGCCGAGCTGTTCGGTGGTGCTCCACTCGGCTGGTTCGTGCTGCTTGGCTATCAACTCTTCATCGTCATCGCGGCGACCGGCTACCTGCTCGGCATCACCCAGAGCAAGGAATACGCCGAGCCCGAGTGGTACGCCGACCTCTGGCTGACCATCGTCTGGGTCGCCTACCTGATTGTCTATGTCGGCACCGTGATCAAGCGCGAAGAGCCGCACATCTACGTCGCCAACTGGTTCTATCTCGCCTTCATCGTCACCATCGCGATGCTGCACATCGTCAACAATGCCGCGATTCCGGTCTCGCTGGCGGGTAGCAAGAGCTACGTCGCCTGGGCGGGTGTCCAGGACGCCATGATCCAGTGGTGGTACGGCCACAACGCAGTCGGATTCTTCCTGACCGCCGCCTTCCTGGGCATGATGTACTACTTCATCCCGAAGGCTGCGAACCGGCCGGTCTAT
>CAYZQZ010000071.1:0-12738 GCA_964480235.1 uncultured Reyranella sp.
GGGAGGAACAACGAAAAGAGAAAGCGAATGCTCGCCACCGGTACACTGGTGCAGCCTGAAGTCCGAGCCGGCAGCGAATGAAGCGACGCCGGCTGGTATCGCTGCTCGGCGGCGCAGCGCTGGCGTCGCTCGGCGCAGCACCGGTCGCGACGTCGGCATGGGCCGAGCCGGCAGACCGTTGCGCCGTGCCGCCCGTGCGCGGCGACGGCTGGCTCGCGGCGACGGCCGACGACTACGGACGCATCGACCGCGCCGCGCTGTGCCGCATGGCCGACAGGCTCGCCGCCTCGAGCGAGGTGCATTCGGTCGTGGTGGCGCGCAGCGGCCGCTTGGCGTTCGAGCGCTATTTCAGCGGCCCCGACGAGGTCTTCAGCCGACGGGTCCGCAACGTCATATTCGATGCCGATACGCTGCACCAGCTCGGTCTTGAAGCCCATCGCCTGGAAACGCTTGGCGATGTCGGGGGCGTCGCGCTTCACGTTGGGCAGCTGCGCTTCCCACTGGTACTTCGAATTGCCGATCACCAGCGCGACGCCCGCTCCAGCCTGCGCACGTACGGCGGGAGCGGCCAGCGATAGTCCGGCACCCGCGAGCAGGGCCCTGCGTCCGATTGCGACACGCGACTTTCGATTGTTGTTCACTTAATTGACCTCGCTGTAAATCGGATGGGGTGTCAGCCGTCGAGCCGCGTGAAGGGAGCAGTGTACATCGCCGGTGACTTGCCGCCGCGGCCCCGCCGGTCGGGCTGCTGGGTCAGCGTGCCGCCATTGGCGTCGTTCCAGGCGAAGGAGAAATGCGCCGAGCCGTCCTTCGGCTGGTACTCGATCTTTCCGTCCCGGATGTCACCGGTGACGAAGCGCCAGAACGCGCCGTTGTCGCCGCGCCCCGACATGATGAGCTCGGCGGTCTTGCCTTCCTCGACCGACATCACGATCAGGCACTGCGGATTGCGGGACCCTTTGTTGTTCGCGATGTACTGCCAGGAGCCGATCTTCTGCGCATCGCGGCCGGCCTTCGCCGGCCGATGGGCCAGCAGGCCCTCGGGCAGCGGCAGGCCGTTCTCGCGCACGAAGGCGTAGGCGCGCGGCAGCTCGATGATGCGCGAGGGATCGCGCGCCCAGGACGAGTTGATCGGCGCGACCTTGCCTCGCGCGCCGGTGACGACGAACGACTGCTGGAAAGTGTCGAGCTCCCACAGCACCTGCCGTCCCTCGGTCGCGATCAGCAGGTCGCGGCGCAGGACCGGTGCCAGCGCATGCAGATCGACCGACGGGCCGTCGAGCTGGCGCATCAGCGCGGCGGCGAACGGGCTGTTCTCGCCCGGAGGTCCGTCGAGGGCGACGCGACCCGGCGCGGTCGAGAACAGGGTCAGCGAGTTGGGTTTCAGCTGCAGGCCGGCGCGGACGTTTTCATTCACCGCAGCTGCCCTCTGGGTCTCGGTCTGCTGCCAGCCATCCGCTGGATTGTTGCGGCAATTGTCGTAGACGATCAGCCGGTGGGCGGCGCCGCCGGTCGCCTGGCCGATCGCCGTCACCGACACCAGCGCCTGCGTCGAGTTTGGCGTACTGAGGTCGGCGTCGATCGGGACGAGATAGTTGTCCTTCACCCAGGCCGCGCCGTGTCCGGCGAAGTAGACAGCGGCGAATCGCGAGCCGCGTGCCGAGGCGCCGAACCTCTCGATCGCCTCGGTCATGGCAGCCCGGCCCGCATCCTGCAGCAGCTCGGTCTTGAGGCCCATTGCCTCGAACCGCCTCGCGATGTCGGGGACGTCACGCTTGACGTTGGGCAGCGGCGCTTCCCACTGGTACTTGGAATTGCCGATCACCAGCGCGACGCCGGGGCCCTTGCCCTGGGCAAGCACCGCGGGCCCCGGAAACATCGCGGCCCCGGCCGCACCGAGGAAAGTTCGCCTTCCGACAAGCAGCTTGCTGGAACGCGACATGGTCATTTCTCCTTCAACCGTCGAGCCTGGTGAACCGCCCGGTCGTGATCTTGCTCTTCATGTCGTCCTTCTGCGGGAAATTCGCGACGCTCCCGGAATTCGCATCGCTCCACGTGAAGACGAACTGCCCGCCGTACTCGCGCGGCGACACTTCGAGCCGGTCGTTGGAGAGGGTGCCTCGGACAAAGCTCCAGACCGGAGCGCCGATGTGCTTGTAGGCCAGCACGACTTCGGCAGCCTTCTCCTGCTCGACCGACATGACCACGAGGATTGCCGGGGCATTCTCGGTCTCGAACCGGTAGGAGCCCGCCTTGTTGGCATGGCGCACGCCCGCCGCCGGCCGATGGGCGATCAGCCCCGGCTGCAGCGGCAGCTTGTTTTCCTCGGCGAAGGCGTAGGCTTTGGCGAGGTCGATGACGCGCGACGGGTCGCTGGCCCAGGCCGAGCCGTTGGCCGGGATCGCGACTCGGGAAGACTCCGTCGCTGTCAGCGTGAAGGGCTCGCGATAGGTCGACCGGTAGCTCGCGATCTGCCGCGCTTCGGTGGCGATCAGCAGGTCACGGCGCAGCTTCACCGGCACGCTCCTCAAATCGACGGGCGATCCGTCGAACTGGCGCAGGAACGATGCGGCAAACGGACTGTTCTCTCCCGGCGGTCCGTCGAGCGCGATGCGGCCGACAATCGTCGAAAACAGGGCGATCGTGTTCGGGGGCTCCTGCACTCTTACGCCGGCACCGCTGCGCGCACGATCCTCGGTGGCACGCTGCTTCCAGCCATCGGCGGGGTTGTTCAGGCAGTTGTCGAACACCATGAGCTTGTTCTGCGCGTCCTTGATGGCCTCGCGCACCATGCCCACGTTGACGAACGTCTTGACGTTGTCGGGATCGCCAAGGTCGCCCTCGACCGGCACCATCCACGTGCGATTGCCGAAAAATACACCGTGCCCCGCATAGTAGAAGGCGGCGAAGTTGGCTCCCCTCGCGCGGGCCCCGAATCCCGTGATCGCTCTTTCCATCGTCGCGCGGTCCGCGTCCTGCACCAGTTCGGTCTGCAGGCCGTATGCCTTGAAGCGCGCCGCGACATCGGTCGTGTCCCGCTTGGGATTGGGCAGCGCCGCTTCCTTCAGGTAGCGCGAGTTGCCGATCACCAGCGCCACGCCCGCGCCCTTGCCTTGGGCGAGAATGGGTGGGGCCGGCAGTACCAGCGCGCCAGCCACACCCAGCAACCCGCGTCGCCCGATGAGGGTAAACTTCATCGGCCGAGACATCGGATGACTCCGCCGAAGTCTAGCGGGCTTCGATCTCGACGTTGGCGATGCTCTGGCGGCCGCCGGCGTCGCTCACCGTGACCTGCAGCGCATAGGTGCCGGCCGGCACCATCGCGTTCGGAATCTCGATTCCGTTGGCGGTGATGTAGGGCTTGAGGCGCGAGGTGATGTCGACGTTGTTGCCGCGCAGTACGGCAATCTGCACCGAAGCCGGATTGATCTTCTCACCGCCGCGCCCGGCGAATTCGACCTTGAGGTTGAACGGCTGGTTCGCCGAGACGCCCGCCGCCGGCGAGACCTGGCGGATCGCCGGTCCACGCGTGATCGACCGGCCGGCCTTGCTGCTCGGCGATGGCGGCAACGCCGCCTCCGCGCCAGTGACCACCCAGACGCCATTGCCCTGCGCCTGCGCTCCCAGTGCCGTCATGAATCCCAGGGAAAGCACGCTGCCAACCATCAGCGTGCGCCGTGTCGTTACACTCATCGCAGCCTCCCACTCAGAATAAAGGCCTAGTCACTCCCCACGGCGGCAGATGCTGCCGACAGTGCCGGTGGAAGTCCAGAATGGACATTGCACGCGCCGTGAATCGCAGATTTCGTGCAGCATTTCTGATCAAATACCCGACCCTGTGCCTGGGGCGTTGATGTCACAGCCTATGCGCGCGGATACTGCAATTTTCCACCGGCGATTATGTACATAATCCCTATGTAGAGACCTAAAAAGAAGAATCGACATGGGGCGAAAAAGACGAGCGGCGTTGCTGCTGTTGGGGGCAGGCGCCGCAGCGGCCATTGGCATGACGATTTTTGGCGAACTGCTCGTCTACGTGCCGTTCGTCGTCGCGGCGTTCTCGATCGGCAGCGTCTGTCTGTGGGTGACCGGAACCTAGAACCGCGCCGGGTTGCTCTACAGGATGTTCTTGAAGCCCGTATAGACCGCGCCCAGAGCGGTCGCGATCGAGACGCCGAGCCTGATCAGGCCGACCATCTTCTGCACCCGGACCTCGAGCGGAAGTCCGCGGCTGCTGCGTGACATGCGGCGCACCAGAAAGGTCGCAAGCCCGGTGATCCGTCCCCCCGCCCGCGCGCCGTGGGTGCCGAGCGGACGTATCGCCCGGAGCATCAGCGCGCCGAGCAGGTAGGACAGCGAAATGCTGGCGACATATTCCAGCGTCTCGCGCCACGCCACCTTGCTGTCGGGCAGGATGGCGTCGCCGTCGGTGTAGTGGACCACGGTCGACATGCCGAGCACCGAAACCGCGGCCACGACGATGCCGAGCCCCAGCGTGGCGTACCATTGCGGACTTCCCCGCCGCTCCAGCATCAGGCCGAAGATCGCCGGCAGAACGATCGACGCCGTACGCAGCCAGACCAGGCTGGTGTCGAACTTGACGACCAGCAGGTAGTGCGCGCCGATCAGCAGCAGCGTCGGCAGGGCAAAATAGACCACGACGATGTCGAGGATCCCGAGCGGCCGCGGCGGCGACGCCTCGACGGCAGGCTCGTCCGCTTCGTCAGGGACGGCGGGCCGATATTTCTCGAGCTCCGCCTCGAGCTCGTGAACCCGATCCTCTAGATCGCGATTTTCCTGGCGCAACTTCAACACCAGCGCCACGTCGCGCTGGCAGGTCTTGCACACGGTCGCCCCGTTGATGAGCGTTTCCATGCAGTAGGGGCAGGTCACGGTCGCCTCCTGCGCTGAGGCTGTTGTCGCGTCATTCTGGTGCTTCCCCGCCCTTGGCCGTCCGATGGTACGGAGCGGCGTGCGTGGCGGCAATAGCGGCCGGGCGGAGCGACACCTAGTTCACGTACTGTTTGAAGAAGGCCGCCGTCCGGATTCTCGCGTCCGCCATCGCCGCACCGTCGCCTGGCAGGTGGGGTGCGCGCTCGAAATCGTGGCCTGCGTTGGGATAGATCACGATCTCGCAGGTCCCGCCGTTCTCCCGGATGATCTCCGCCAGCTTGAGCGCGCTCGCACGATTGACGGTACCGTCATACTCGCCGTGCAGGATCAGCATCGGCGCGCTGTGCGGATTGAAGAACCTCTTGAAGGTATGCAGGTCGGGCTGGCTCATGGCGCCGTCATAGGCGCCGTAATAGCCGACCGCGGCGTTGACCTTGTGCGCCGCCGCGAGAAGCGCGGCGAAGAAGCCGCCGTTGGAATAGCCGATGGCGCCGACGGCCCCGGGTTTCGCCTGGGGCATCTGCTCGATTTGCTCAATGGCCGCAACCAGCTCGTCGAAGATCGCCTTGGCGTCGGTGGTGAAGCCGCGCCGACGCGCTTCCCTGGTCACGCCGTAGGCTTCGAGATGCCTGGGCACCAGGCAGATGTAGCCGTTGCGGGCGAACTCGGCGCAGTGGTCCCAGTCGGCGCCGCCGACTCCGGAACTGGTCGCGAGTTCGAGGATGAACGGAAAAGGACCTGGCCCGTCCGGGACGAAGAGCTCGGCCTCGATCGTGCGGTGCACGCCGACCTTGATCGTCTTGCGCTCGATAGCGCCCGCGGCATTGCCGAAGGCGGCGATTGTGACGGCGAGCGCCGCCAACCACAGCAGGGACGCGGTGGCCTTGTATCGACGCGGCGCATTGGCGATCACGATCACCTCGGATTTTCTTCGCGATGCCGGGCGATGCTGCCGAGCGCGACCGCGGCTGTCCATATCCGTCCAGGCAAATTGCACGCGGTGCCCGCGCCATGCATTGTCGCTGCACCAGCACGGAGGCCGATTTCAGTGGCTTGCGCCTGTCCACGGAGTCCCTGTCGTGAGTCACTTGCTGCGAATCCTGAGTGCGATCCTGCTGGCAACGGTGTGCGTTCTGCCCGCTTCCGTTCACGCGCAGGAAAAGATTGGCGTCGTCCTGATGCATGGCAAGCAGGGTTCGCCCGCCTTCGCCCGGACCGGCCTGCCCGCGATCGCATCGACTCTGCAGAGCGACGGCGATCTGGTGATCCTGCCGACGATGCCGTGGAGTGTGGGCGCGTGGGAGACCATCAGGATGACGGTCGACCAGGCGTTCGACCTGATCGACGGCTACGCCTCCCAGTTGCGCGGCCGGGGCGCGACACGGATCGTGGTCGCCGGCCAAAGCCTTGGCGCCAACATCGCGCTGTCGTACGCGGTGGAACGCGGCAACGTCGCAGGCGTGGTGATGGCCGCCCCCGGCCACAATCCAGGCTTCTTCTATCGCAGCAACGACCGGGTCAGAATGGACGTGGACCGTGCCCTCGAGCTGGAGAAGACCGGACGGGGCGAACAGGGTTTCAGCGGTCCCGACAACAACCAGGGCAACAGCTTCACTGTGTCGACCACGGCGGCCATCTACGCCTCGTGGATGGACCCGCGCGGCAAGGCGTCGATGGACGCGCAGGCGCCCCGATTGCCGGCCAGCATCCCGTTGCTGATGATCGTCGGCGACAGGGATCCGGCGTACGGCCACGCCAGGAGTGCCTGGTACGCGCCGGCTGCAAAGAATCCTTACAGCAAGTACGTCACGGTCAACGCCGACCACGTCGCGACACCGTACGTGGCGTCGAAGCAGATCATCGACTGGATCAACGGCCTGCCCAAGTAGCGAGCCGAGCGCGCGGCTAGTGCCGCAATGCCATTGCTTCCAGAACACCCGCCAGCACGAACACCGACAGCAAGCCGACGGCGAACCAGATCGCCGCGAACAGAATAATTCGCATGTTGCTCCCCAAGAGCCTCTCCCCTCGGAGCCATGCGTCGGCGTTGCCCGCCACGGGATCGCTCCCGCAGGCACCGGACGATCCGATCGAGACGGACCGTCCGCAGCTTCCGACATGGCTCCCACACACCCGTATCGGGGACCCCTCCCCGGCACGCTGACGTTTTAGACGAGCGATGTGTTAGGTGTGTGTCTGGAGCCGGGGTGTTTCGTATCTTTGGTTACGATTCGGGGCTCAGGGCCCGCCGAGGCGCGCGCGCAGGATCCGCGGCAACGCCGGCGGCGCCGAAAGTGTGTTCTCTGTCGCTGAACAGGACGCCGCCTGGGCGAGTGCGCCCTGCCACATCTGCATCAGCGTGCGCGCGCGATCGTCGCGGCCGGTCAGCTCGAAACAGATGCGCGCCACCAGGCCCCAGGTCACGGCATCCACGAAGCCCGCGTCCCAGCGCGACGTATCGGCGATGCGCGCGGTGTAGATCGCGGTCACGGGCACAAGCCCGGTCAGCAAAACCGCGATCGGCGCGCCGCTGTCGTCACGGTCGGCCGCGAGCTCGCAGAACGTGGCCGGTTCGCCGAGCGACCGGTCATTGAGGCTGCGCAGGCGCAGGCAGTCCGAGGGCAATGCGTATTTGTGTGCCCAGCGCGCGGTCGGTCCCGGCAGCTCGGCAAGCTCCGCCGTCATGCGGGCAAAGTTCCAGTCGAACAGCCGGAGCGTCGCGTCGCGCACCAGGGCGAGGTGCGTGAGGCAGGCCTGGGCCTCGCTCGATCCTTCGTCGAGCGAGGTGATCTTCGAGCGCGTGCCGCAATGAGAGAGCGCGGCGTTGGCGATGGCGGTAACGTCCGTCATCGGACGTTACCGCCGGCGCGGTGAGGCGCTGCAGGAGCGAAGCGACGAAGCGCCGGCCGCGCACGGTGCAGAAAAGACGACGACATCGATACCTCCTGTAAGCCTCCACACAGCGGGCCCTGGCCTTCGGCGGCTATGCCGCCTGCAGGCCTACGGGCCCGCCGCCGCTTTCGTTCGCTTCGCGCCCGAAAGCGCTCAAGCCGCATACCCGCGTGCGTAGCTCGCCGTAACCTCGAGCGCGGGCACGAAGCCTGCGGTGATGTTGCCGGCGGTCATCGCCGCGGTGCCGACCACGTAGTTCAGCCGTACGAAGCGCTGTGTCGGGCCGGGAATGCCGCCGGGCAGGAACCGGTAGCCGCGCACCAGCGAAGCGACCGGGATGGCATCGGACTGCGCGAGCGTCACCCAGCTGCCGGGCGCGCCGGAGCCGTTGTCGGGCGCGGTCTGGAACTGCGCCTGCAAGGTCGCCGAGCCGCCCGAGGCGAAGGGCGTGACGACCTCGCAGAGCAGCGCGAGATGGTCGGTGGCGGCGCCGCCGATATCGCGGGCGACGCCGAGATCGACGATGTTGCTCGAGGCGGTCGAGCCGGTCGAGGTGACGGCCTGCGCCGCCGAGAACTGGTTCTGGCTGTCGATGAGCATTGATCTGATCCTTCGTATTGTCGACCCTTCGAGACGCGCTCCTGCGGAGCGCTCCTCAGGGTGAGGTGAGTGGGTTGAAACGAGAGAGTGACCTCATGCTGAGGAGGCCGCGAAGCGGCCGGCTCGACGCATGAGGATCAAACGACCCTCGCCTCGTCGTTCCTGAGCTGGTCGCAGATGCGGATCGGGATGCCGCGGAAAGCCGTGTAGGGCCGGCTGTCGCGGGTCTCGATCGTCAGGAAATTGTTGCCCTTGGCCATCGCCTGCGTGTCGAGCGCCGTGCGCACCGCGCGGTTGCAGTAGAAGGCGGTGTTGATCTGGCCGGGCCGCGTGCCGCCCGGCGGCGGGCTCGCGCCCGCGGCGCTGAGCCACGGCAGCTTGTTGACCGCCGCAATCAGGTGGTTGACCAGGTTGCCGGTCTTCACCTTGCCGTTCTCGATCTCGATGTTGGCGATGCGCGCCGCGAAGCGCCAGTCGCGCACCGAGACGCCGCAGTCCCACTTGAAGTGGGTGCGGTAGCCCTGGAACACGTTGCCGTCCTTGTCCGTCAGCGCCTGCTCGCCGAGGTCGCGGACTTGCAGGCCGGCATTGCCACCCTTGGGGAAGATGCCGTGCACGGTGTTCTGGCCCCAGCCGATCAGCCACATCGAGCTGTTGGTCGCGGTAGCGCCGCCGGCGTCGACGATGTTTCCGGCGGTCGCCGCACTGGCCACGTTGAGCGTGTTGAAGCGCTCGGCCAGCCCGGTGAAACGCTCGGGATTGGTGGCGGTGCTGCCGTAGATCACCGTGTTCTGCATGGCCTGGTTCATCGATTCGATGAACGCCATGTCCTCGCCCATGCGAAACTCGGCGGTGTTGCCGTTGAGGTCGGCCAGCGCCTTGTCGATGTCGGAGTAGGCCTCGAGCATGCCGGTGGCGTCGCGGACCTGCGTGGTCGTGCTCTTGGATTTCTGCACACCGTAGTTCAGCAGGCGCCAGGTGGCGGCCGGCAGGCCGGTTCGCACGCTGGTCTTGTGGCCCTGGCCGTCATTGCACTCCATCCAGAGCATGTCGCCCAGCATCTCGTTGGTCTGGCCGAGCAGCTCGACGATGGCGGCGGGCTTGCCGCCGGGATCGAGCCGGGTCGCCCACTCGGCGAGCGTGAGGGCGGAAGAAGCGAGAGTCGTCATCAGTCGGTCTCCTTTGGTGGTCGAGAGGGGTTACGCGTTTACTTGAGGGGTTGGCCGCCGTAGATCACGTCGGCCGGCGAACGATGCGGCTGGCCGAGGCCGTCGCGGCCGGGGCTGAATCGGTCTTCGGCGAGCAGCCGGCCGATGCGCACGAAAGCCTTCACGACCGCGGGATGGTTGCCCGCACCGGTGACATTCAGCGCCTCGCGCAGGCCGGGAACGGCGAGCCGCTCGAGCACGCGCGACGCCGCGGCGACGGCGGAACCCAGACGCTCGCCACCGATCTCCGGGTCGGCCTTGATCTCGGCAACCCATTTGGCCTGAAGGTCGTGGAACGCCTTCACGCCGCGCTCGGCGGCGGCCTTCTCGCGGGCAAGGGCGAGGTCGATGAAGCGCTGCGCCTGTTTTTGCGGCAGGCCGGATTCGGCGAACAGTGCGTGCGCCTGCTCGAGCGCCTCGGGCTCGACAGTGACGCCCTCAGGGAAGCTGAACGGCTCATAGACGATCGCCTCGGGCCTGGCGGATTCCGTAAAGGCCGGCTTCATGTCGGCGGGCGCGAGCTCGGGCGTCGGCTCGACCGGCGGGACCGCCAACAGGGAAGCGGGTGCGGTCTCGGCCGGCGGCGCGGCGGCATCGGGCTCAAGTCTGGTCGGGAGTTCTTGAGTCATCGCTGGTGTCTCCGGTGCTGACATTGGGGTTTGCGAAGGGCGAAGCGCCGATCTCCTCGGCACGGGCTTCCTGCTGCATCTCGGCGAACCGCTCGGGACAGAGCCGCGAGATGTCGGCGAGCAGGGCGAGGCCCGTCGAGCGCCGGCCTTCATTGAAGGCCATGAGCTCGGCGGTGGCGGCCATCGACGAACGGAAGATTCCGGCGTCGCCCAGCAGCCGCCAGACGATGCGCCGTCCGTGGCGGTCGGCCATCAGCCAGCAGAACGACGCATCGCGCTCGCGCTGAAGCGTTGCTGTGCGTGTGTCGGAAGGAGTGTTTGCTTCGATCACGCGCCGACCATAGGAGCGCGTGCCAGCGACACCTATTATGGCGCTTTAATCAAACGCGAGCGCAGCTCGCGTTGGCGGATGCGTGGCGCTGGGTGCGCTCCGCGCACCGTTCGGCAGCGAAGCTGCCGAAGCGCAGCGTCCGCACAGTTCCCCTTGCGCACGTTCCCAGGGATCATGAGCGGGCGAGACGCCCGCGGTCCGGAAGACCATGAGTATGATACGATAGCCCCGAGATGCCCTCCCCCATCGCTACCTTCCTGGCGCGTCACTGGCGCGGCGAGCTTTCGCTCCCCGCCGCCTACTGGGGCGTCTGCGTGCTGGGCAACACGCTGTTCATCGCCGTGATCTGGGCAGTGGCCTTCGCGCTGCGCCACGAGGGCTTCCATCCCTGGCTGGTGGCCGGCGTGCTGGGCACGGCCTGGCTGGCGGCGCTGGCGCTGCTGACCTTCCAGTCGGTCGGCACCTGGCGTTCGTCCGGGCGCTACTGGCGCCAGAAGCTCGGCGGCAAGCTCTCCGCCTTCTGGGCGATCGCGGCCCGCGCCGCGGTGATCGCCGGCATCCTGGCGATGGGCTCGCAGTTCGTGCAGGTCGGCGCACCGCAGCTGCTCGAGGCCGGCCGCATGGTGCTGCTCGACGATCCCGGCATCGCCGATTACAGCGTCCGGCTGATGCGCGACGGCACCGAGGCCGAGATCGCCGGCGGCTTCAAGTACGGCCTGGCGCGTGACGCCGAGAAGCTGTTCGCCGGCGCGCCCAACCTCAAGGTCGTGCACCTCAACAGCGGCGGCGGACGGCTCGGCGAGGCGACCAAACTGGCGCAACTCATCAGGCAGCGCGGCCTCTCGACCTACAGCTCGGCGTCGTGCAGTTCGGCCTGCGTCATCGCCTTCATGGCCGGCCGCGAGCGCTGGCTGAAGGCCGGCGCCAAGCTCGGCTTCCACCGCGAGAGCTTCGCCGGTGTCGAGAGCACCGATGCGATGCGCAAGCTGCTGCTCGAGGCCGGGCTCGACGCGGCGTTCGTCGAGCGTGCGGTGACGACGCCGGCGGGCTCGATGTGGTACCCGACGTCGGCCGAGCTGCTGGCGGCCAAGGCGATCACCGGCGTGGTCGACGATTACCGCTTCGCGGCGTCGGGCTACGGCGGCAATGCCGATGCCCTCACCCTGGCGGCGCAGCTTCGCCAGACGCCGCTGTTCGCCGCCATCGAGGTGGCCGACATCGATGTCTTCAACGCCATCGTCGACGCCTTCTACCGCGCCTATCTCGAGGGCCAGCCCGAGGGCCGCATCCTCGACGAGATGCGTTCGCGCCGGGTCACCCCGATCATCATATCGCGGCTGAACAGTGCCGACGACGCACTGCTCGCCGACTACGCACGCCTGATGGCCGACCAGTACGAGGCGCTGGGCGGGCTCGACGTCACCGCCTGCTACCGCTACGCCGCGCTCGGCGCCGACACCGCGACGGTCAACATGCTGCCGCCGGCGCTGCGGCAGCGCGAGATGGACCTGTCGGAGCGCGTGCTGGCCTCGACCGTCAAGCGGCCGAAGTCCAGCCCCGATCGGGTACAGCCGATCTATCGCACGATCTCCGAGAAACTCGTCGCGCAGTACGGCGCCCAGCAGGTCCGCCTGCTCGCCGATCCGGCGAAGGTGCCGCCGATCGAGTACGGCAACTACTGCAAGCTCGCGATTGCGCTGTTCCGCACCATCGCGGGTCTGCCGCCCGAGCAGGCCGGCGAAGTGATGAGCCACGTTTTCGCCACGAGCGGCCGTCAGAAATAGCCGGGACCAAGGGGCAACCATGAGCAGCAACAGGATCCGGACGGCGCTGGCCGTGGCGGCGGCACTGACGGCGGCAGTCGCCGCGCCCGCTGCCGCCCAATCGGCGAAGTCCGGTCCGGACTACGAGTACTGCCAGAAGCTGATCGACCTCTACGGCCGCTACATCGGCGGCGACGAATTCGGGCCCGGACGCCACGACCCGGGCAAGTCCTCGGACGTCGAGGGAAGGGTCGCCGTCGCCAAGTGCCAGGCTGGCGACACCGATTCCGGGATTCCGGTTCTGGAGAGAAAGCTCAGGGCGAACGGCCTCAGCCTGCCGCGCCGCTGATCCATTCCTCCTCCACTGTCACACGGGGGAGGACACGGGAGGGCTGCTTCCCTCTCCTTTACGGCCTCCCACG
>CAYZQZ010000072.1:0-12710 GCA_964480235.1 uncultured Reyranella sp.
GCAACCAGACTTTCCGGCCGCTTCAGTGAGGGATTTTGTCTCCGGCGCTTACACTCAATAGCTTCCTGATGATGTTACCAGATTGCTTCCTGATATTTGATGCACAGCAATTCGATATCGACAGTAGATTCCTGATATCAGTTTTCAAGTATTTGGCTTCGCCAAATCATTCGCTCCGCGAATGACATTGCTGATGAATGATTACGTTAGAAACTAGATTCTATAAATACATCATGAGAACGACCAGTCTACATCAGCACTTTTCAAATACATAAATCCAGCAACACGTCCCATTCATTCAAGGAGAATGCATTCATGCCAACGATCCAACAGTACGACAAACTCGCTACTTTCAGGATGCCATCGAACCTTCTCGTTCATGCTCGTGAGATAGCGAAGCATCAAGGGATGGGACTATCGACATTCGTACGACAGGCAATGCGACGTAACATCGACGCCTACCTGTTGAACGAACGGAAGACGCTGGAAGAGTTCAGATGAAGAAGAAAATGCAACATTCGAAAGTGCTGCTGTCGCCAGACGAGGAAGCAGACCTCATTGCAAACCTGTTGGCTGAGCCAGATCCAGAGATCGCAGCCTACAGCCGAAGATTACTGAAGCTGCATTACATCCGTCTTAACGCGCTTCATCATGAATGAGGCTCGTAGCATCTCATTGCGAAGGCTGTTGACGATCATCTCGCTCCAAGAAAAGATCGATAGCTATGTTCTAAGCCGCATGAGCATTAGCCAGTGAAAGCATCACCAGAAACACGCCGCGCTCTCAGCCGTGTAATGAATGCCAATGAAACATCGCTTCAGCACATCGCCGCAGACCTGAAGCCACATGCACAGATCAAGTTGCTCAATGATCATATCGCCAGCGTGAAACGAGCACTCGCCAGAAATCAGAGCGTCGTATGCGTCGCTATTTCAGCAGCGACCTTCCCAGAGCTTTAGTCGTAAGACGAAACATCGAAGCCGTTTCTGTCTATCGTGAAACTCTTCATCGCAGCCCGCTTCAACATGTCCGTATCGATGTGCCCGTAATGATGTTCGATGTTCGCAACCGACGTGCCTGCAAGCTTCGATATGTCCATATGCGATACGTCCGCACGCAGCCGACATGTGATCCCGAAATGCCGCAAAGAATACCACGTCACGTTGCGCTTCTTGTAATCCAAGCCGATACCATTCATCAGATTCTTCCAATGAAGATAGTACTTCATACGCGCAAGCTTCGATGTCCCACCGACAGATGCGAACACGTAATCGCTGCCTCTCGTATGCTTCGACCGCTCCTTCAGCCGCACGAAGTACTCGCCGCCGCGACTGATCACCTTCCTGCCGCGTCGATTCTTCGCCGTTTCAGCACGAACATTGATCGTCACGAGAGACATTGTCTTTTCGTTAGAGCCGACGACCTCCTGAATCTTCTCGACATCGTTCCATTTCAGATTCCATAGCTCGCCGACGCGCATCATCGTGTTCGCACCAATCAACACGCAGTCGCGAATCAGCATCCTCTCCAGTCGCTCTTTCTCGTCTGCACAAGATTTCTTCGAAACATAAGTTCTCATGAAGCGAACCAGCGCATCGTATTCCTGCAACGAGAAGATTCCACGCCGCTTGACCTCTTCACGCGCGTTGATCGAGATTTTCCGAAATTCGAACTTGTCGAAATGCGAATAGCCGCGCCGCCACGCCATCGACATCATGTGATTCACAGTCGATTGCTCGTTCCTGATCGTCACGTCGCGTACGCCAGCTCGCTCCTTCTTTCGCCAGTTCGCATAGTCGTAAAGACTGTTGCGAGAGAGTTCAGCGATCTTGAGATCGCCGTTCTTGTAAGCGATCAGATGCTTCAGCTGCGATGTGATCGTGACCAGCCGACCCGCCGTGATGTTGCCGATCTCGACATCTTCCTGTCGCCACCGCTTGTATTCCTGAACGAGTGCGCCGAGCGTAATCCCGAAGATTTTTCTTCCTGACGCGACATCGCTCAATGTCTTGAACACAAATTCTTCAGCAAGCTTCAGCGCCGTCTCGAAATCGCGCGTCTTCAGCGACTTCCGAATGTACTTGCCCTCTTCCTCGACCCACATCCGAAATTGCCAGACGTTTCCCGATGCGCGCGTTCGCAGAACCTTCCCTTTGCCGTTCAGAACATCGTGTTCCTCACTTGCAAAAGATGACGATTTCTTCCGCGCTCGACCCATCGAAATCCTTACGATTCTGCGTAAAACCGATTTCCTTGCACAATCTTTGTAAGTGATGCTGGGAAAACCCAGTAAAATCAAGCTTCCTGGAAAAGTTTGTAACTACTTTGTAAAAATAATATCCAACAATATCAATTACTTAGTCGACCGTACTTATTCCCACTCAATCGTCCCCGGCGGCTTGCTAGTGATATCATACGTCACCCGGTTGATGCCGCGCACCTCGTTGATGATGCGGCTGGCGACGCGGCCGAGGAAGGCGTGGTCGAACGGGTAGTAGTCGGCGGTCATGCCGTCGGTCGAGGTGACGGCTCGCAGCGCGCAGGCCTGGTCGTAGGTGCGGCCGTCGCCCATCACGCCCACGGTGCGGACCGGCAGCAGCACGGCGAAGGCCTGCCAGATCGCGTCGTAGAGGCCGGCCTTGCGGATCTCGTCGAGATAGACCGCGTCGACCTCGCGCAGCAGGTCGAGCTTTTCCTTCGTGATGTCGCCCGGGATGCGGATGGCGAGGCCGGGGCCGGGGAACGGATGGCGGTTCACCAGGTCGGGCGGCAGGCCGAGCTCGCGGCCGAGGTCCCTCACCTCGTCCTTGAAAAGCTCCCGCAGCGGCTCGACCAGCTTCATGTTCATGCGCGCCGGCAGGCCGCCGACATTGTGGTGGCTCTTGATGGTCACGGACGGTCCGCCGGTGAAGGAGACCGATTCGATCACATCAGGGTAGAGCGTGCCCTGCGCCAGGAACTGTGCGCCGCCGATCTTCTTCGCCTCGGCTTCGAAGACGTCGATGAACAGCGCGCCGATCGTCTTGCGCTTCTTCTCGGGGTCGGTGACGCCGGCCAGCGCCTTGAGGAACAGGTCGCTCGCGTCGGCGTGGACCAGCGGGATGTTGTAGTGGTCGCGGAACAGGCGCACGACCTGCTCGCCCTCGTCCTTGCGCAGCAGGCCGTGGTCGACGAACACGCACTGCAGCTGGTCGCCGATCGCCTCGTGCAGCAGCACGGCGACCACCGAGGAGTCGACGCCGCCGGAGAGGCCGCAGATCACCTTCCCCTTGCCCACCTGGGCGCGCACCTGGGCGATCGCGCGCTCCTTGAAGGCGTGCATGGTCCAGCCGCCGCTGCAGCCCGCGATGCGCAGCGCGAAGTTGCGCAGGAGCTTGGCGCCGTCGGGCGTGTGCATCACCTCGGGGTGGAACTGCACGCCGTAGTAATGGCGCGTCTCGTCGGCGATGGCGGCGAAGGGCGCGTTCTCGCTGGTGGCGATCACCGAGAAGCCGGCCGGCAGCCTCGTGACGCGGTCGCCGTGGCTCATCCAGACCTGGTGGCGTTCGCCCGGCTTCCAGACGTCCCGGAAGAGCTCGGAGTCCGACTTGACCTCGAGCACGGCGCGGCCGAACTCGCGGTGATGGCCCGACTCGACCAGGCCGCCCAGCTGGTGCGCCATGGTCTGCTCGCCGTAGCAGATGCCCAGCACCGGGACGTTGCTCTGGAAGATCGCCGGGTTGGCCGACGGCGCCTGGCCCTCGATCACCGAGGCGGGACCGCCCGACAGGATGATGCCGCGGGGGTCGAACTTCTCGATGTCGGCCTGGTCGACCGCCTGGAAGGGATGGATCTCGCAATAGACGCCGGCTTCACGCACGCGTCTGGCAATCAGCTGGGTAACCTGCGACCCGAAATCGACGATCAGGATGCGGTCTGATTTAGAAGAAGCGGCCATGGGGGGATATAAGGGCCTCCCGTCAGCGGTGCAATGTGGAAGACGCTTGGCGCAGCGCGCCAAGCGTGCGGCCGGCGGTGTCAGCCGGCACGGTTCAGAATGGGCACGGGCGCCGCCCCCTCTCCTCGCCTCTCCCCCTCTTTGCTCGTATTGGGCGGGGGAGAGGAACATGAGAGCCGCTGCCTCTCTCCACCCTCCGCGCCGGGAGCAAACTTTCTTCAGTCCGAGGCCCTCGTGCCGTCACCCTGCGTCACCGCCCGCCGTGCGCCGGGGTGCGCGGGGCGATAGACTGCGTACAGGGGAGATCGATACCGAGTATGCGGCCCGTCCGCCGTCTGTGCCTTTGCGTCGCCGTGCTGCTGGCTGCCCTGCTCGATGTCCCCGGGCAGGCCGTCGCGCAGACTGTTTCCGACCGGGCGATCACCGAGCAGCGTGAAGACGCCGTGCGGCTGGCGCGCGCCGGGCAGATGCCCAAGGCGCTCGAGGCGCTGCGCGCCCTGCTCACCGCCGGCCGCGACGACGGCTTCGTGGCGATGGATCTCGCCACGCTCCTGCAGCAGGACGGCAAGGCCGCCGAGGCGGTCGCGGTGTTCGAGAAGGCGGCGCGAAATGATCCGCCCCACTACGCCCTGCTCGCCGCCACCCGCGCCTACCGCGATCTCGGCCGCTACCCCGACGCCGAACGGCTGGCACGCCAGGGCCTGGCGCGCTTCGGCAGCGAGACGGTGTGGGGCCTGCTGCTGTCGCTGGTGCTGAGCGACGCCGGCCGCACCGACGAGGCGCTCGCCGTCCTGAAGCAGCCGCCGGCGAGCCGCGCGGCGCCGGTCGAGCGGCTGATGGCCGAGGCCTATGCGTATCGCCGCGCCGGCAATCCCGCGCGGGCGCTCGCCCTCTATGGCGAGGCGGCCCGGCTCGCGCCGGCGGATCGCGGCATCGCCGGCGAACGCGCGGGCGTGCTTGACGGGCTGGGCGCACCCTATGGCGCGGCACGCCTCGACGGCTCGCCGCCCAGGCCGCCGACGACGCGCCAGCAGGCCGAACAGGCCGCCGCGATGGTGCGCTGGGGCGCCGAGACGCGGCCCGGCGATCCGGCGCGGCGCTTCGCCGGCACCGATGCCGCCCTCGCCCGCCTCGACCAGCTGCTGGCGTCGCTGCCGCCGCCGCCCGCGGAGGCCGCCCTGCGCCGCAAGATCCGGCTCGACCGGATGGTGGCGCTGCGCGACCGCGTGCGCATGGCGGAGGCCGCGGCCGAGGGCGAGGCGCTCAGCGCCGACGCCCCGCTGCCGCCCTATGCCGAGCAGGCCTACGCCGACGCGCTGCTCTCGCTGCGCCGGCCGCGCGAGGCGCGCGCCGCCTACGAGCGCGTGCTGGCGGCGACGCCCAAGGACGTCGCCGCGCGCTACGGCGTGTTCTATGCCGCGACCGAGCTCGAGGATTACAGCGCGGCCTATGCCACGATCGACGCGCTGGTCGACGACGAGCCGGTGTGGCGCACCTACAAGGACGACCCGACGCGCTACGACAATGCCGACCGGCAATATGCCGAGGTCACGGCCGCGCAGGCGCGCTTCTACGGCAACCAGCTCGGCGAGGCGTGGGCGCGCATCACGAAGATCGCCGATGCCGCGCCTGCCGACGCCAATGCGCGGCTGGCGCAGTACCAGATCGCCAACGCCCGCGGCTGGCCGCAGCGCGCGCGGCTCGATGCCGGCATCGCCGCCAGCCTGGCGCCCGACACTGTCGGCGCGCGCAGTGCGCTGATCGAGCGGGCGATGGCCGACCACCGCTACGGCGAGGCGCAGCGCCTGATGGACGCGCTGCTGGCGGAGTATCCCGAGGACCAGTCGGTGCGGCGGCTGGCGCGCGAGCTCGAGGCCAAGCGGCGCTGGCTGTTCGAGGCCGAGGCCAAGCCCGGCAACTCCGACGGCGGCGGCGCCAACGCGTCGGGTCAGACGCTCGAGCTCCAGGGCAAGCTCACCTCGCCGCCGATCGCCGACAACTGGCGCGTCTTCGGACTGGGCGGCTACACCAACGCCCATCCGCCGGAAGGCTTCGCCGAGCGCGCGCGGCGGCGGCGGCATCGACTGGCGCATCCCCGACCTCGACGCGACCGCCTTCTTCACCCAGTCGTGGGGCAGCCTGCCGCGCGCGGGCGGCGGCGCCACGCTCGACTGGGTCGCGACCGACCAGCTGCGCGTCGCCGTCGCGGCCGAGCTCTATTCCTGGGAGACGCCGCTGCGCGCCCAGCTCTACGGCATCACCGCCGACGACGTCGCGGCCAAGGCGACGTGGCGCTGGAACGAGATGCGCAGCATCGCGGCCTCCGTGGCCTTCATGCCGTTCAGCGACGGCAACCGCCGCCTGGCCGCCGGGCTGGTCGGCAAGGAACGGCTGATCAACCTGCCGGGCTTCGACCTGACGGCGCTCGCCGAGGCCTATGTCTCGGCCAACAGCCTGCAGAACGCGCCGTACTACAATCCGACGC
This sequence comes from uncultured Reyranella sp., assembly GCA_964480235.1. Taxonomy (GTDB): domain Bacteria; phylum Pseudomonadota; class Alphaproteobacteria; order Reyranellales; family Reyranellaceae; genus Reyranella. The sequence continues at coordinate 6,423 of CAYZQZ010000072.1, forward strand.
GCGACCTGTCGCTGACCGGCGGGCTGCTGGCCGAGCACGTGCTGTGGAAGCGCTACGACGTTTCCCTGGTGCAGGCCCTGACGGCCGATGCCGGGCTCTATTCCGAGCAGGGCTACCCCGACAACTGGATCGGCACGCTGAAGTACGAGCATCGCTGGCGCTTCGATCCGCTGACCGAGCTGCGCTACGGCGTGATCCTGACACGGCGCGTCTATGACGGCTCGGTCGAGAACGGCATCGCCCTCACGATCGGCCTGAGCCAGAGGATCTGACGATGGCGCGGCTGCTTCTCCTTCTGGCGATCCTCGGACTCGGGACGGCGGCCGCCGTCCCACCGCGCCCCGCCTACGCGCAGCCATCGGGGCAGCGCTTCGTGTCGATCGCCTTCCACGACGTGGCGGACCGGGCGGACCAGCTCGAGACCGACGCGGTGACGACGCAGGTGCTGGCGCGCTTCTTCGACTGGCTGAAGGGCAGCGGCTGGACGGCGGTGACGCTCGACGACATCGCGGCGGCCCATCGCGGCACGCGGCCCCTGCCCGACAAGGCGATCCTGATCAGCTTCGACGACGGCTACCGCAGCCTCTACACGAAGGTCTTCCCGCTGCTGAAGGTCTACAACTTCCCGATCGTCTCGGCGCTGGTCGGCACCTGGATGGAAGGCGCGCCGGACGGCACGGTGCTGTACGGCGACCGCACCGTGCCGCGCTCGCACTTCATCACGTGGGCCGAGGCGCGCGAGATGCAGGCCTCGGGCCTCGTCGAGTTCGCCTCGCATTCCTGGAACCTGCACCGCGGCATCCTGGCCAACCCGCAGGGCAACATGACGCCGGCCGCCATCACCTGGCGCTACGATGCGGCGAGCCGCACCTACGAGACCGACGCGCAGTACCGCGCGCGCATCCGGGACGATCTCGCGCGCTCGCGCCAGCAGATCGCCGCCAATCTCGGCCGGCCGCCGCGCGCCATGGTCTGGCCGTTCGGCCGCTACACCGGCCCCGCCGTCGAGATCGTGCGCGAGCTGGGCTTCGGCTTCGCGCTCACGCTCGAGCCCGAGCCGGCCTATACGTCCGATCTCTACGCCATCCACCGCTACTTCCCGGCGCGCAATCCGACCCTGGGCGATCTCGCGCGCAACCTGCGCTTCGAGCCCGACCGGCCGGCGAGCCGGCGCATCGCCTGCCTGTCGATCGACGCGCTCGCGGCGCTGCCTGCGGGCGACGCGCAGGACGAGGCGCTCGGGCGCATGATCGAGGGGGTGCGCGCGCTGGGCGCCAACACCGCGATCATCGATGCGGCACCTGCCGGAAGCGACGGCAGGCTGAGCGAGGTCTATTTCACGACCAAACTCGTGCCGCTGCGCACCGACCTGCTGGCGCGCGCCACCTGGCAGATCCGCACGCGCGGCGGCGCCGACGTCTTCCTGCGCCTGCCGCTCGCCGCCACGGCCGCCGCCGTCGGCCGGGACAACGTGCCGGCGCTGTTCGCCGACATGATGCGGCGCGCGACGCCGGACGGCATCGCCATCGACGTCGCCGAGACGCTGCCCGCGGCGCCGGCGGCCGACCTGGTGGGCAACATCCGCGCCGCCCGCGCCCGTCTCGATCCCGCGACGCTGCCTCCCTCCGCGCAACTCGGCCTCGCGGGCTATCGCGGCGCGGCGTCGATCGATCCGCGCCTGCGCCTGCTGGCGCGCTTCGCCGAGCCGCAGGGCCCGCCCGACTGGGCCGACATCGGCGTGCTGCCGGCGGCGGGCGACGTCGACGGCCCGAAGGCGCTCGCCCGGCGGCTGAAGGGCGAGGGCTGGCTGCGGCCCGACGTGGCCGGCCGCGTGGCACTCACCCTGCCCGCGCGTGAGTCGCTCCAGGTCGACGCGCTGCGCCGCGCCCAGAGCGAGGGCGCGGCGGCCTTCGCGCTGTGTCCCGGCCCGGTCGCCCTGCCGCCCGCGCCGGCGCTCGCGGCATCGTTCTCGGCGGCGACCTATGCGAGGCGGCCCTGACATGACCGGCGCCGACATCATGGGCGGGCTCAGCGCGATCGCCGACTGGCTGGTGATCGCCATCCCGCAATTCTGCTTCGGCTATCCGTTCATCATGTCGTGGTACTGGATGCTGGGCGGCGGGCTGTTCTATCTGCTGCGCGAGCGGCACATGGCGCCGCAGTACGAGCCCGAGCCGCTCGAGACCTGGCCGCCGATCAGCATCCTGGTGCCCTGCTACAACGAGGGCGACAACGCCGAGGAGACGCTGGCGACGGCGTGCGCCGTCGACTATCCCGACTTCGAGGTCATCGCGATCAACGACGGCAGCCGCGACAACACTGCCGAGGTGCTCGACCGCCTGGCGCAGAAGCTGCCGCGGCTCCGGGTGGTCCATCTCGCGGCCAACCAGGGCAAGGCGACGGCGCTCAATGTCGGCGGCCTGATGGCGAAGAACGAGATCCTGGTCGGGATCGACGGCGATGCGCTGCTCGACCCGCAGGCGCTGCGCTGGATCGCCCGCGCCTTCCGCCGCGGCAATGTCGGCGGCGTCGGCGGCAACCCGCGCATCCGCAACCGCACCTCGCTGCTCCGCCGCCTGCAGGTCGGCGAATTCTCGTCGATCGTCGGGCTGATCCGGCGCGCGCAGACGATGAACGGCCGGATGTTCACCGTGTCGGGCGTGATCTGCGCCTTCCGCAAGCGCGCACTGCAGGAGGCCGGCTGGTGGTCGCCACGCACCATCACCGACGATATCGACATCACCTGGCGGGTCCAGCTCGCGGGCTGGCGCGTGATCTACGAGCCCAACGCGATCGTGTGGATCCTGATGCCCGAGACGCTGTCGGGCCTGTGGCGCCAGCGCCTGCGCTGGGCCGAGGGCGGCGCACAGATGATGGTCGATTTCTTCAAGCCGATGGTGACGCTGCGCGCGCCCAGCCTGCTGCCGACCTACATCAACAACCTGCTGGCGACGATCTGGGCCTACATCACCGTCGCCTGCATCGGCGTCGGGCTGCTGTGGAGCGTGGGCCTCGCGCCGCCCGAGATCCTGCCGGGCTTCCAGCTCATTCCCGAATGGTGGGGCCTGACGCTCACCCTCACCTACCTGATCCAGGCGTTGGTCAGCCATCTGGTCGAGAGCCGCTACGAGCACAACATGCTGCGCACGCTGTTCTGGATGATCTGGTACCCGATGGCGTTCTGGCTGATCGGCACCGCGACCACGGTGGCCGCCCTGCCGCGCGCGCTGTTCAAGCCGCGCAAGGAGCGCACCACCTGGGTCAGCCCGGACCGGGGACTGCGATGAGTCCCGACGGCAGCATCGGGGCGATCCATCCCGACACCCATCCCTGGCCGCCGCTGATCGTCGCGGAGAAGACGCCGGGTTGGGTACGGGTGCGCGACTTCCTGCTCACGCTGTTCATGTGGATGCTGTTCGCGCTGATGCTCGAGACCGAGTTCGAGCTGTTCTTCGGGCACTTCCTGCAACGGCTCGGCTGGGGCGAGTTCGACACCGACGCCCACTGGGAGCTGTTCTTCGAACGGCTGATGCCGTACCTGCGCATCATCGCCATCCTCGGCGCGTCGCTGGTGGTCACCAGCATGCTGACCCTGCTGCGCCGGCGACGTACCCTGCACGTGCCGCCGCCGCCCGCGCTCACCGCCGCCGAACAGGCAAGCGACAACGGCATGGCGGAGGCCGACCTCGAGGCGGCCCGCCAGCGCCGCATCGCCGTCGTCCATATCGACCCTGACGGCCGCCATCGCGTCGAGGGGCCGCAACCGCGGGCGCCACACGCCGCGACGCCGGCCAGCTCGCGGCCTTCGACGGTGCGGGTACGCGACCGCGTCTTCCTGGCCGCAACGCTCGTCCTGCTGGTCGGCGTCATGGGACTGGTGGCCCACCGCTACTACCGGGCGGCGCTGCTGGATCACGAGCACGACCTCGCGCTGGAGCGGGCGGCGACAGCCTGCCTGTCCAGCCAGGTCGAACTGACGGACGCCGACGCCCGCACGCGCGTCGCCGCCTGCAGCCACGCCCTGACCTCCGACGCGCTCACGCCGGCCCGAAAGGCCCACCTCAGGGCCGAGCGCGCGCTCGCGCGGCTGGCGATGGGCGACAAGGAAGGCGCCGAGCCCGATGCCAGGCTGGCGCTCGCCTACTACGACCGGGCGTCCCTGCGCCGGCCGGACGACGTCGAGATCTACCGCCACCGCGCGCCGCTGCTGCAGGCCACCGGCGACGCCGCGGGTGCTGCACGCGCCTACGACACCGCGCTGTGGCTGGCGCCGGGAGATGCGACCCTGCATTACGGTCGCGGCACGCTGCGCGCGACGGCACTGGGCGACGAGGCGGGCGCGATCGCGGATTACGACGCGGCCCTGGCGCAGAAGCCGGACAATCCCGGCATCCTGATCCGCCGCGGCGATGCGCAGGTCCGGCTGCGCCGCTTCGACGACGCGCTGCAGAGCTATGCGCGGGCGATCGCGCTCGATCCCGCGCTCGCCCCCGCCTACGAGAAGCGCTGCCTGGTGGAAACCATCCTGGCGCGCGACCTCGCCGCCGCCCGCGCCGACTGCGACAAGGCGCTCGAGCTGACGCCCAGGCTGTCGGCCGGCATGGCCCGCCTCAACCTGACGCGCGGACTGCTGTTCCTCAAGCTCGCCGAGCCGGGACCCGCCGCCGCGGCGTACGACGACGTGCTGGCGGAGGATCCCAACAACGCCGCTGCCCTCTATGGGCGCGGCGTGGCGCGGCTGCGGCTGGGCGAGGCGGGCGGCGCCGGCGACAAGCAGGCCGCGGCGGCGATCGACCCGGAAGTCGCCGCGCAGTTTGCGGGATACGGCATCGACTGACGCGTCTTTATCTTCCTCCTCCCCGCGCGTCGCGCCGGGAGGAGTCGTGGTCGCGTGCGCCGGGGCGCGGGTGGCGATAGGGTGTGAGGGGGCCGAGGCGGCCCCGGAGGCAGAGGACAGTCGAGATGCGTGACCGCGTTTTCCTGATCGGGGCGATCGTGCTGGTGGCCGCGGTCGCGGGCTATCTGGCCCATCGCCACTTCGCCGCCGAGCAGGCGCTGCGCGACGAGGAAGCGGCCACCCTGCAGCGCGCCGCCACCGGCTGCCTCGCGGGCTACTACGAGATGACCCGCGGCGCCGCGCGCGCCCGCAACGAGGCCTGCACGCGCGCGCTCGCCGCCGACAAGCTGCCGCCGGACAAGGCGGCCCATCTCCATGGCGCCCGTGCGGTGGCGCGGCTGGCGGTGGGCGACACGGCCGGCGCCGCGAGCGATGCCCAGATCGCCGTGGTGCATTTCGACAAGGAAGTCCGCGCCGGCACGCCGGCGCCCGAATCGCTCGCCCGGCACGCGGTGGCCCTGCACCTGGCGGGCGACACCAAGGGCGCGCTCGCGGCCTATGACGCTGCGATCAAGGCCGCCCCGAACGACCCCACGCTGCGCTACCGGCGCGGCGTGCTGCGCACGACGCCGGTCGGCGACTACAGCGGCGCGATCGACGATTTCAACGTGGCGCTGGCGCAGTCGCCCAACAATATCGACGTGCTGATCCGGCGCGGCGACGCCTACGGGCGCCAGGGCGACGCGCAGAAATCGATCGCCGATCTCGACCACGCGGTGTGGCTCAATCTCGAATCGGCGCCCGCCCACCTCTATCGCGGCATGGAGCGGGCGCGCCTTGGCCAGTATGCCGGCGCGCTCGAAGACTATGCCACGGCCCTGGCGCTCGACCCGGACTATGCCGATGCGCTGATCAACCGCGCCGCGGTGTACCTGTCACAGCGCAATCCCGACCAGGCGATGGCCGACCTCGCGCGCGCCATCCCGCTCGACCCCACCAGCGCACTCGCCTTCTACAATCGCGGCTATGCGCAGTTCCTGCTGCGCCGGTTCGACGACGCGGCGAAGAGCTACTCGCAGGCGATCGCGCTCAACCCGAACTTCGCGCTGGCCTACGAGAATCGCTGCCTGGTCGAGACGATCCTGGCGCGCGACCTGCCCGCCGCGCGAGCCGACTGCGACAAGGCGCTGGCGCTGCGGCCCCAGGTGGCGAGCGTCCACCAGACGCGCGGCTTCCTGTACCTCAAGCTCGCCGACCCGAAGCAGGCCGTCAGCGAATACGACGAGGTGCTGGCGCAGGATCCCAACAACGCACTCGCGCTGTTCGGGCGCGGGCTGGCGCGGCTGAAACTGGGCGACACCGCCGCCGGCGAGGGCGACAAGCACGCCGCCGTCGCGATCGATCCGGAAGTCGCCGACCAGTTCGCGGCCTACGGCGTCGACTGACGCCGC
>CAYZQZ010000073.1:0-5871 GCA_964480235.1 uncultured Reyranella sp.
CGAAAGTGCGTTCCGGCCGGCCCTGCTGCTTGAACGAGCCCTTGACGGTTTTGCCGTCGACCGTGACATCGACGATGATCTGGTAGGTCGCGCACTTGGATGAGCCCATCACCCCCGTCCCTATGCCGGTCAGGCTGTAGATCGCGGCCTGTGCCCACGCGGTGCCCGCCCCGAGGGTGGCCAATCCCAGCACCAGCCAGATTGCCGTCTTTTTCATCTTTCCCGCCTCCGACTCAGAAGAAGTCGCGGATCGCCTTCAGCACGGCTTCGGGCTTCTCCTGGCCGACGGCGTGCCCCGCGTGGGCGATCCTAACCAGTTTGGAACCGGAAATCGCCCTCTTGAAGGCATCGCCATAGATCGGCGGTATCAGCGCGTCTTCGCGTCCCCAGACGATCAGCGTTTTCGCGGTGATGCGATGCAGGCGCTGGGCCACCCCCCGGTCGGGGATGGGGAACAGGATCTTTCCGGCCATGCCGAGCCGCCGGGCGTTCATCACCAGGAACTGCTTCAGGAACTCGAGATCGCCCATGTCGCCCATGCCCGCGGTCAGGATCGCGCGTCCCTTGTCGGCATCGTGGAAGAGCAGCGGCGGAAGCTCGTAGGGCAGCTTGGCGAAAATGTCAGGGATCGGATGCTGGTCGAGCCACAGCCCGGCCGGCGCCAGCAGGCAGAGCTTCTCGATCTCGGTATGGGCAATGGCAGCCATCTCCGAAGCGATCATCCCGCCCATCGAGTGGCCAACCACGATCGGCTTCCTGAGCTTCAGCTTCTCCATCACGTCGAGCGCGTGCAGGGTGACGTCGAGCATGTCGCGCAGCCCGTCCTCACCCTCCGACCGGCCATAGCCGGGCAGCAATGGCGCCACCACATGGAACTTGGTGGCGAGTGCTGCCAGCAGCGGATCGTTCGGCATGTGGCCGCCGGCACCGTGGAGGTACAGGAGGTCTTTTCCCTTTCCAGCCTCGACAATCTCGATCTTGGTCGGCGGATTCTTGAGAGAAATGAAGCGGGATTTCATTCGGCAGCGAGCCTCGTCGGCACCGGCTCGTGCATGGGATGGCACCAGAAGCGGTCGTCGTGGTTCTTCCAGTCGGGCCAAAGGTTGCGCAGGTGCGGCATAACCTTCTCGGCGAACAGTTTCGTCGAATGGCGCACCTTGTCGTCCGGCATGTTGCCAATGTGGAGCAGGCAAAAGACGTTGCCAACGCGCAGCGTCTTGATCAGTTCCTCCATCTGCTGGCGCACCGTCTCGGGCGAGCCCGCGACGATGTAGCGGCCCTCGGTGAGATCCTTCCAGCTCATGTTGGGATAGTCGCGGCCCGAGCCCGGCGCGAACTGCGACAGCGCACCGGTCTGGATGGTCTTGATGGTGCGGTAGCCCGGCGCGTCGGCGAAGCCCGGATAGACGTGCAGACAGCGATTGTAAAAGTAACTGACATGCGGCCAGTAGAGGCGCTCGGCCTCTTCATCGGTGTCGGCAACGCAGATCACCTGGGCGAAGCCGGCACGATAGGGCGAATCGTCGACCTTCCGTTCGGCCACCCGCTTCCAGTAGCCCTCCATCAGTAGCTTGGCGCGCAGATAGCCCGAGTAGCTGAGGTAGGAATACGAGTAGGTATTGTCGATGCAGAAATCGTAGGTTTCGACGGAGCCGCCGCCCGGGATGAACACCGGCAGCGGCCGCTGCACCGGCTTGGGCCAGCAATTGACGTAGCGCAGCTTGGTGTAGCGGCCATTGAAGGCGAACGGCTCGTCCGCCGCCCAGGCCTTTTTGATCAGGTCGTGTGCCTCAGCGTACCTCTCGCGGGTCAACGCGGGGATCGTGCCGTAGGCGTAGTTGGTGTCCATCGAGGTGCCGACGGGGAATCCGGCGATTAGCCGGCCGCCCGACAGGACATCGAGCATCGCGAATTCCTCAGCGACGCGCAGCGGCGGATTATAGAGCGCGATCGAATTGCCGAGCACGACCAGTGCCGACTTCGATGTCCGGCGCGTCAGGGTCGCGGCCATGATGTTGGGCGATGGCATCAGGCCGTAGGCATTGGCATGGTGCTCGTTCACGCCGATACCGTCGAAGCCCACCTTCTCCGCGTACTCGAGCTGGTCGAGATACTGGTGATAGGCGATATGGCCGAGCTCGGGCTCGTACATCCTGCTTGGCAGATCGACCCAGACCGAGCGGTGCTTCTGTCGGAAATCGTCCGGCATGTGCGGCCAGGGCATCAGGTGAAACCAGGTGAATTTCATGTCACCGCCCCTTGAACTGCGGGTCGCGCTTCTCGAGGAACGCCTTGATCCCTTCCTTCATGTCATCGGTCTGCATCAGGGGCAGCAGCTGTAGGAAGACATGGTGGACGTGCTCGTTGAACGGCTCGTTCCACGCCATACGCATCATGCGCTTGGCGGCCTGAATGGCGAGCGGCGCGTTGGCCGCGATCTCGAGCGCCAGCGCACGGGCCGCGCCCGTCACCTCGGCGTCGGACACGACCTTGTTGACCAGGCCGATCTCCAACGACTGCTCCGCGGTCAAGGTCCGGCCGGTGAAGATGAGTTCTGCCGCCTTCGCCCAGCCCAGCATGCGCGGCAGGTACCAGGTGCCTCCCGATTCCGGCAGCACGCCACGCTTGGCGTAGGACGCCGCGAGCTTGGCCGACTGGGCCATTACCCGGATATCGGCCCCGAGCGCCAGGTCGAGGCCATAGCCCGCCGCCGAGCCGTTGAGCGCGGCGATCACCGGCTTGTCCATGGCGTGAAGCACCGGCGGCGGCGTATTGCGCAGGTCGATATTGGTCGGCGTGGCGCCCGAGCCAACCGACAGGTTGTCGGTGCCCTTGTTCTGGGCCTCGAGATTGAGCCCGGCGCAGAAGGCGCGGCCCGTACCGGTGAGGATCACCACCCGAACCTCGCGATCCTCATTGGCCTTGACCAGCGCGTCGGTCAGCTGGCGCAGCATCGGGCCGGAAATGGTGTTCATTCGCTGCGGGGCATTGAGCGTGACCGTCGCGATCGCACCGTCGACGCCGTAGAGCAGCTCCTGCGGCATTACCGAAGGTGCGGTCTGGGCCGCAAACTGGCTCATGTTTCCTCGCCTCCCTGATTGCCGCTATGGTGGCGCAGGAGAACACGCCACGCCATGCAAAATCGTTTCATCGATCTCTACAGCGACACCAAGACCAAGCCCTCGCCCGGCATGCGGAAAGCCATGGCCGAGGCTGAAGTGGGCGACGAGCAGAAATACGAGGACCCCACGACCAACCGGCTGCGCGAGCGGATCTGCGAGATCCTCGGCAAGGAGGATGCGGTCTTTATGCCGAGCGGCACGATGTGCAATCAGGCTGCGATCCGCGTCCACTGCAGGCTGGGCGACGAGGTGATCGCCGACAAGACCGCCCATATCATCAACGCCGAGACCGGCGGCACAGCTGCCAATTCCGGCGTGATGATCCGCATGCTCGACGGCCCCAACGGCGTGTTCACCGCCGACCAGGTCAAAGCCGCCCTGCGCGACCCCAACAGCCGCAACGCCCCGCGCTCGCGCCTGGTCTCGGTCGAAAACACTTCCAATGGCGGCTTCGGCACCGTTTGGCCGATCGAGACGCTGCGTGGCGTTTCCAAGGTCGCCCACGATGCGGGCCTCGCGGTCCACATGGACGGTGCGCGCCTCTGCAACGCGGCCGTGAAGTCCGGCACCAAGGCCAAGGAATACGCGGCGTGCACCGATTCGCTGTGGCTCGACTACACCAAGGGCCTCGGCGCCCCCGTCGGCGCCAGCCTCGCAGGCTCCAAGGAGTTCATCAAGGAAGCGTGGCGACAGAAGCAGATGCTGGGCGGGTCGATGCGCCAGTCCGGCGTGATCGCGGCGGCGGCGCTCTACGCGCTGGAACACAACTGGGACCGCCTCGCCGAGGACCACGACAATGCCCAGCGCCTCGCGGCGGGCATAGCCAACATCAAGGGCCTCGAATGCGAGGTCGCCAAGATGCAAACCAACCTCGTCTTCTTCGAGATCAAGAAGCCAGGCATGACCGGCGCACAGTTCGTCGCCGCCTGCAATGAGCGCGGCGTCGGCATGGGAACCAGCGCAGGCAGCAGCACGCGCATCCGCGCCGTGACCCATCTCGACGTCAACCGCACCGACATAGATGCGGCGCTGAAAATCATCAACGACGTGATGGCGGCGTGAGCATTGGCGAATCGATAACCCGGCGCGAAGACCAGAGGTTCCTGACCGGCCGAGGCCGCTACACCGACGACACCGCGCCGGTGGATGCGGCCCACGTGCTGTTCGTACGCTCGCCGCACGCGCATGCGCGCCTGGCCGACATCGACAAGGAAGCGGCGCTCGCCTCGCCCGGCGTGGCCGCGATATTCACCGCGGAGGACACCGCCGCCGACGGTCTCGGCCACCTGCCCTGCATCAGCGAGATAAAGGATCCCGCCGGCAACAGACATCGCGAGCCGGCACATCTGCCGATGGCGGTCGGCAAGGTGCGGCACGTCGGTGACATCGTCGCTATGGTGGTGGCCGGCACACTCGAGCAGGCACGCGACGCCGCCGAGTTGCTGGCGATCGACTACGAGGTACTGCCTGCCGTCGTGACGGTGGCACAGGCGCTGACGCCCGGCGCGACGCTGGTGCATGACGAAGTCGCAGGCAACCTGATGTGCCACTGGCAGCGCGGCGATGCTGCGGCGACCGACGCCGCCCTCGCCAAGGCAGCGCATGTCAGCTCTCTTTCGATCCGCTCGCCGCGCCAGATCGTTCATTACCTGGAAACGCGTGCGGCCTGGTCGAGCTGGGATGCCGCCAGCGACATCGCCACGGTGACCCTGAGCTCGCAAGGGGTCCAGATTCCGCACCGGCTGATGTGCGAGCGCGTGCTGAACCTCGCCAAGGACAAACTGCGCCTGATCACGCAGGACGTGGGCGGCGGCTTCGGGCCGAAGTACCCGATCTCCGCCGAGTCGAGCCTGATCGCCTGGGCGACCCGCAAGCTCGGGCGGGGCCTGCGCTGGACCGCCGAGCGCGCCGAGCACGCTCTGTCGGACAGCCATTCGCGCGATCTCGTGGCATCGGCCGAATTGGGGCTCGATGCTGCCGGCAGGTTCATCGGCCTGCGCGTGCGCGCACAGGCGAATTTCGGTGCCTACCTGTCGATGTTCGCGCCGTCGATCCCGACCACCGGTCTCGCCAAGGTGATCTCCGGTCTCTACCGCATCCCCGCGATTGACATCGAATTCGAGTGCGCCTTCACCAACACTGTGCCGGTCGACGCCATTCGCGGCGCCGGCAAGCCCGAAGCGCTGTTTCTGCTCGAACGGCTGATCGATTGCGCAGCGCACGAGACCGGCCGCACGCCGGCCGATCTGCGGCGGCTCAATCTCCTGACGCCCTCGGACATGCCGTACAAAGCGGCGAGCGGCTACACCTACGATGCAGCCGACTGTCCGCGCCTGTTCGAACAGGCGCTGAGAGCGGCGGACGCGGCAGGCTTTGCCGCCCGGCGGACCGCCAGCGAAAAGAAGGGCCTTCGGCGTGGCATCGGATTGTCCTGCCACCTGCACGGAACCGGCGGCATCGCGGACGAACACTCGGTCGTGCAGGTCACGCCCAAAGGGCTGGTTGCCTTTGCCGGCACCCAAAGCCAGGGCCAGGGCCACGAGACGGTCTTCGCACAGGTCCTGTCGCAGGCGCTTGGCGTGCCGGTCGACAAGATCGACGTGCGCCAGGGCGACACCCGCACAATCCCGCACGGCGGCGGCACCGGCGGCTCGTCATCGACCATCATCAGCGGCACGACCTTGAAACGCGCGGCTGACGTCGTGATCCAGCGTGGCCGCAATCTTGCCGCCGAGCGGCTGGAAACCTC
>CAYZQZ010000073.1:5971-10599 GCA_964480235.1 uncultured Reyranella sp.
CTGACGTCGTGATCCAGCGTGGCCGCAATCTTGCCGCCGAGCGGCTGGAAACCTCCCCCGCCGACATCGTGTTCCACGACGGCCACTTCGAGGTGATCGGAACGGATCGCCGTATCGGCCTCCTCGAACTCGCCGAAGACCGGCCGTTTGAAGGCGACGCGACCTTCGCCGACAAGATCGAGTCCTTCCCGACCGGCGTCATGGTTTGCGAGGTCGAGATCGATCCCGAGACCGGCACAGTCCATATCGACCGCCTTACCTCCGTCACCGACGCGGGCGTCGTGGTCAATCCGCGCCTGCTCGATGGCCAGATCCATGGCGGCATCGCCCACGGGCTGGGCAACGCTGCGATGGAAGAGGCGGTCTACGATGAAGAGACGGGGCAGCTCCTGAGTGGCACCTTGATGGATTATGCCCTGCCGCGTGCCGAAGACATGCCGAACTTCACGGTCGAGACCATCGCCACGCCCTCGCCCAACAATTCGCTGGGCTTCAAGGGGGTGGGCGAACTGCCGACCAACGGCGCACTGGCAGCCTATGGCAACGCGGTGCTGGACGCCCTGCGCCACAACGGCGTGCGCCACATCGACCTGCCGATTACGGCACAGAAGGTCTGGATGGCGCAGAACCGCTGACCCGGTGGCCGTTCCTTCCCTGATCTATCTCAAGGCGGTACTGCGTTCGGGGCGCGACAAGGCGGCATGTCGAGAGCCTCCCGTTCCATCCTGATCCTCAACGGCCATCCCGATCGCGGGAGCAAGGGCCTGTGCCACGCCCTCGCCGAAGCCTATGCCGAGGGCGCACGCGGCGCCGGTCGCAAGGTCGACCGCATCGACGTGGCCGCCCTCGATTTCGGTTTCCTGCAGTCGCAGGCCGAGTTCGAGAAGGGCAAGGTGCCGACGGCCATTGCCGAGGCGCAAGCGCAGATCGAACGCGCGGACCATCTCGTGGTGGTGTTTCCGCTGTGGCTGGGCGACGTGCCCGCAGTGCTGAAGGCCTTCTTCGAGCAGACGCTGCGGCCGGGCTTTGCCTTCACCAACCGGCCCAACGGCTTTCCGATCATGCACCTGAAGGGGCGGTCTGCACGCATTATCGTCACCATGGGAATGCCGGCCCTGGTCTATCGCTGGTACTTCCGCGCCCACGGGCTGAAGAACCTGAAGCGCAATATCCTGGGATTCGTCGGCTTCTCACCCGTGCGCGACACGATCGTGGGAAGCGTCGGCACCGCCGGACCTGACCGGATTGGCAAGCGCCTCGACGAGGTGCGCGCCATGGGGCGCCACGGGCTCTAGTTCAGCGCCGCGTCAACCGGTGGAGGGAGGCCGCGATCGCCGCGCGCGATTCGGCAGGCTGCTCCGCGATGGCGCGCGCCAACAGATCGATTTGGCCGCGCAGCGTGTGGACCTGGTCGATCAAGCCGATCACCGCCTCGACCGTGTCGTCGTCGAGACCGAGATCGTCGCACAGCTCGGCGAGCAGCCGCACGCGCGCGATGTCGACCTGCTCGAAACTCCAGCTCTCGGCATCGCCCGGCGTCGGACGCAACAGGCCGCGCGCTACCCAGCGCTCGACACGCAAAGTGGTCAGGCCGCTGTGGGCGACCAGCAGTTCGGCGAGCGTGGTCATACGAACGGCTCCATGCCCTTGCGCGGATCGTGGGCGCGACCGGCCTCCCAGCCTTGCAGGAATTCCTTCAGCTTGTCGTCCGGCGCCTCGGGCAGCACGACCTTCAGTTTCACGTACTGGTCGCCGCGCTGACCCGACTTGCGGTCGAGCAGGCCGCGTCCCTTGAGCCTGAGGCTGCTGCCGGTGTTGGACCCGGCCGGAACGTTCAGCATCACGGGACCGCCGACCGTCGGCACCTTGACCTTGCCGCCGAGAACCGCCTCGGAAAGCGTCACCGGCAGTTCGACATGGATGTCGTTGTCGCGCGGCTCGAAGAAGGCGTGCGGCTGCACGCGAATTTCGACATAGGCGCCACCCGCGGGCTTGCCGTCGCGGCCGGGCATGCCCTGCCCTTTCAAACGCAATGTCTGGCCGTCGGTGGTGCCTTCGGGAATATCGATGTCCAACGTGCGTCCGTCCGGAAGAGTCACGCGCTGCTTGCCGCCCCGCGCCGCCACCAGGAACGGCACGGAGAGCGAATAGCTGAGCGGCAGGCCCGACATGTCGAAGCCGCCACCGTCGAATCCGGCACCATCGAAGCCGCGGCCACGCCGGCCGCCGAACATCTCGGAAAACACGTCGCCCATGTCGACGAACGACTCGTTGCCACCGCCGCGGCGATACTTGCGGCCCTCGGGTCCGCCAGCCGTGTCACGGTAGTAGCCGCGCGGCGGCGTCTCCTGGCCGGCGGCGTCGATTTCGCCCGCGTCGAATCGGCGGCGCTTCTCCGGATCGGACAAGAGGTCGTTGGCCTGGCCGATATCCTTGAATTTGGCTTCGGCTGCCTTGTCCCCTGGATTGAGATCCGGGTGATATTTTTTGGCGAGCTTGCGATACGCCGTGCGGATGTCATCCGCCGACGCCGTCTTGGCTACGCCCAGTACGGCATAGGGGTCGTTCATCGTCCTTTTATGTGGCGCTTTTTCAGGCAGTTACAAGTCCTGCCTTACGGGCAGGCTTGGCTTCAGCACAACCGCGCGTCAAACAGGCGCGAGATACCGGTTGAGTGTCGTCGCGAGCTCGACGACGTGGCTCGTGATGCAGGTGTTGTGCAGACCAGGCACCTGCTCGTAGGCGAGCCGCCGTGCCAGCCGGCGCCAGACACCCGGTGCGAACTCGGCCTTGGTCGAGTACTCCTCGCTCAGCACGCAGACGACATCGGTATCGATCCGCGGCGGCACGTAGTTCGACATGGCCTTGTAGTAGGCCCAGCGCAGCGACGGGCCGAGCTGCTCGGCCTCCCCGGTACCGGCCGGCGCGGCGTGAAACCGCCGGGCAATGCGTTGCAGGATGTCGCGATCGCCATGCATCAGCCGGCGAGTCAGCGACCACAGGTTCGGCATCGCACGATCGTGGAGGCGTGCGGCCATCTCCGCCGGCACCAACTTCTCGACCGATCTCACCAGCCCCGCCAGCGCACGCACAGTCGGCCGCGCATTTATCGAGAAGGTGTCGATCAACATCACACTTTCGACGGGACGCCCGATCTGACCGAGCTGGCGCGCCATCTCCCAGGCCGCCAGTCCACCGTGGCAGTAGCCGGCGAGCTTGAAAGCGCCATGCGGCCATGCGGCCAGCAGGTTCGGCACATAGCGCCGTGCCATCTCCTCGACCGAAGTGACCCCGGCGGCGGCATCGAGATTGGAATGGAGCAGATACACCGGTCCGTCATGGCGCAGCAGCTCGACCAGGCGGCGGGCATAAAGACCCCAGCCGTCGAAGTCGCCATGACATAGAAAGAGCGGCGTGCCGTGTCCTTCCTTGACCCGGGTCATCAGCTGGTCGCTGGCGGCGACCCGCACGAGCGCCTGGGCGAGGTGGCGGATCGTGAGCTGCGCGCGGATTTCCGACGGCGCGACGGTGAGACCGGTGACTGTCTCGAGCTCGAGCAGCATTTCCGTCGCCTGCAGCGAGTCGCCTCCGATCTCGAAGAAATCGTCGTCGATGCCGATGTCGTCACGCTTGAGGAAATTGCGCCAGATCTCCGCGATCTGGATTTGCAGCGGCTGCTCGGGCGGCGCGATGTGGCGAACATGGTTGGCGAACATTGCTCCGAGTTGCGGCCGCGAGATCTTGCCGGTGACGCCGACCGGGAATCTGTCCAGCACGTGGACATGACGTGGCATCTGGAACGGCGCCAGCCGGTCATAGATGAAGTCGATCAGCTCCGACGATGTCGCCTGCTTCCCGGCGTGAAGGACCACCGCCGAAGCGACATTCTCCCCCAGCCGCGGATGCGGCACACCGAACGCCGCCGCCTCACGCACCGCGGGATGCTCCAGGAGCGCCTTCTCGACGTCGTAGGGGGAGATCTTCTCGCCGCCGCGATTGATGATCTCCTTGGTCCGGCCGACGATGGTGAGGTAGCCCTCCGCGTCGATCACACCGAGATCGCCGGTCGCGAGCCAGCCATCTTCGAGCCCGCTCGGTGTGTCGGTGATCTCGTAGAGGTAGCCCGGCGTCACGCTGGGGCCGGTGAGGACGACCTGCCCTGTCTGGCCTGCGGGCAGGAACTTGCCGTTGTCGCCGCGAATGGCGAGCTCGCCCTGGGGCGGGCGGCCGACGCTGCCGGGTTTCAGCTTCTCCGGCGGAATTGCCGGCGCCGTCATCATGCCGGCCTCGCACAGGCCGTAGAACTCGACCACCGGCACACCGAGTGCCGCCTGCAGATCGATCCGCACGGCCTCGGCGAGGTACGAGGCAGTCGATAGAACGAAGCGCAGCGAATGCTTCAGAGGGTTGCCTTCACGCACCCTCACCTTGTCGAGCACTGCCTGCAAGAATGCGGGCGCGGCAGTGAGCCAGGTTGGACGCAGTTCTTCGACCCACTGATCGAACTCTTGCGGATTGGTGGTAGCGGGCATCGCCACGCTGCAGCCGATCAGCAGCGGCACCAGCAGCGTCGCTTTGAATCCGGCGTTGTAATAGATCGGCAGAATACAGGCAGAACGGTCCGACGG
>CAYZQZ010000073.1:10699-12671 GCA_964480235.1 uncultured Reyranella sp.
TCGACCTTGATGCGCTCGATTTCGGTCTCGAGGTCGGCCGCGGTGAGATTGGGATTGATCGGCAACATGATCGCCGTAGCGGCCACGGCGAGACTGATGAGGGCCGCTTCGGGGCCGCGCGGCAGAGCCACGCCGACGCGCGAGGACGCACCGATCCCCGCTGCGCGCAGTTGCGCGCCGATGCGCTCGATCTGAAGCGCCAGCTCGCCGAATGTCAGCGGCTTCAGTCCGGGGCTCAGGATCGCGATCGCAGCCGGATCACGCTCGGCGTGCGCTGCCAGGGTCTGGCCGATCGTGGGTCTAAAAGAATCCAAGTTTACCTGCACCTAAGGTGCAACAATATCGTTGAACCGCTCGAAATGCATCTGGTGAATGGCCCGGAAGCCATCAATTCGGCTGACAATGCAGCCTGGGTGAATCTGCCATGCCCGGAAGGAGGCCGAGCCGACCACCTTCCATCGTTTCCGGCCGACTGCCGGTCCCTCTCGAGGATCTAAAGCCCCAGTGCCGCCTTGGCGATGATGTTGCGCTGAATCTCGTTGGAGCCGGCATAAATCGTCGAGGCGCGATTGTTCAGGTAGAGGGGCATTGCCGTAAGGCCCGCCTCCGGTACCACCGTGGGCTCGTTGTGGCCCAGCAGGCGCGCCTCCGGCTCGAAGGGCGCGGCATACCATGCCAGCGCCTCAATGCCGAGGTGATCAATCTTTTGCAGGGTCTCGCTGCCACGGATCTTCATGGCGGACGACACGGTGCCCGGGTTCTTGCCCTTGCTGAGGTCGGACAGGACCTGCAGCTCGATCATTTCCAGCGCCTGAATCTCCATCTCCGCCTCGGCCAGCCGCTCGGCAAAGCCGCGTTCGGCGATCAATTTGCCCGCGCCGTCGGCGGCTTCCTCGCGCGCGATTCGGCGGACGTCTTCCAGCCGCGCGTGCAAGTTCGGCGTATAGGCATCGCCGCCGCGTTCGAATTCGAGCAGGTACTTGGCGACCGTCCAACCGGCATTCTCGGGCCCGATGCGATTAGCGATCGGCGTCCGCACGTTGTCGAAGAATACCTGGTTCACCTCGTGGTCGCCCGCCAGGGTGACGATCGGCTTCACGCTGAGGCCCGGCGTCTTCATGGAGTCGATCAGCACGAAGGAGATGCCATCCTGCGGCTTGCCCTCGACCGCCGTGCGCACCAGGCAGAACATGTGATCGGCGACGTGTGCGCCGGTGGTCCAGATCTTGGTGCCGTTGATGACGTAGTCGTCGCCATCCACGACCGCGCGCGTCTTCAGACTGGCGAGGTCGGAGCCCGAGCCCGGCTCGGAATAGCCCTGGCAGAACACGATATCGCCGGCGACGATGCGCGGCAGATACTTGGCCTTCTGCTCGGGCGTGCCGAACTTCATGATCACCGGACCGACCATGCGGAGGCCCATGGCGAAGACTCGCGGCGCATCAGCAGCTGTGCATTCCCGGGCGAATATGTATCGCTGCGTGGCGTCCCAACCGGTGCCGCCGTATTCCTTGGGCCAGTTCGGCGCCGACCAGCCCCTTCTGGCCAGGATCTTGTGCCAGCGCTGGCCCGCCTCGAACTCGGCGAACACCCCGGCAGTCTTGCGGCCGGCTTCGCGCAGATCTTCGGTCAAGTAGTGGTCGAGAAACCGGCGCACCTCGTCGCGAAACGCCTCGTCCTGCGGGCTGAGGGCCAGATCCATTTCGTCCTCCCGGGTTCTTTCAACAAAGGCTAGCGGCCGGCTGCTCTCGCCGTCCAGTGCAAGACTGGCCGGAGCTTCCGCGCGGCGGTATGGTTTTTGCGAAGCCTGCAGCGCCCGACGCGGAGAACGTGCCATGCGTGTTTTCGCCTGCCTTATTGCCCTATTCCTCGCCGTCGCCCCGGCAACCGCGCAGGACCGCAAGGAAGTCGATCTCGTGCTGGCACTGGCGATCGACATTTCGGGCAGCATCGATCCCGAGGAGGCGCGCCT
>CAYZQZ010000074.1:0-12517 GCA_964480235.1 uncultured Reyranella sp.
GGCGTCCTACTTCCTCGAGGGCTTCGTCGGCCGCCTGCTCGAGGCGCATGACGAGGTCGCGGTCGCGCTGCT
Organism: uncultured Reyranella sp.; assembly: GCA_964480235.1. Lineage (GTDB taxonomy): Bacteria > Pseudomonadota > Alphaproteobacteria > Reyranellales > Reyranellaceae > Reyranella. The sequence goes on from CAYZQZ010000074.1 coordinate 73, forward strand.
CGACCGCTTCGCCTTCCATGTCGTGCCGAACATGAACCCCGACGGCTCACGGCGCGGGCACCTGCGCTGCAACGCGGCCGGCGTCGACCTCAACCGGGAATGGGCCGCCCCCTCCGCGGCGCGCAGCCCGGAGATCCTCCATGTGCGCCAGCGCATGGAGAAGACCGGCGTCGACCTCTTCCTCGACATCCATGGCGACGAGGCGACGCCGCACAACTTCCTGATCGGCTCGATGGGCGTGCCGAACCAGACCGCGGCGATGACGAAGCTGTTCGAGGATTATCTCGCCGCGCTGGTCGCCGCGACGCCCGACCACCATCCGCATAACGGCCATTGGCGCCCCGATACGCCGCCGGTCAATCTCGCCATCGGCAGCAAGCAGGTCGCCAACCGCTTCGGCTGCCTGTCGATCACGATCGAGATGCCGTTCGCCGACGAGAACGACACCGCCGATGCGCGCCATGGCTGGTCGCCGCAGCGCAGCCATCGCCTGGGCCGCGCGCATCTGGACGCGATCGCCGCGGTGGCGCCGCGGCTGCGCTGACTGCGGGCAGAGACGGTCCGCGCCGTCAGGGGTTGAGGATCCGGCGCGTGCGTTCAAGCACGTCGAGGCCCTGCTGCAGCAGCCAGTATGGCAGATCGATGAAGACCCAGTTCTCGGCCAGCCTGTCGCCCTCCCGGCGATAGACGTCGACGACCTGCATCTGGGCATTGATCCCGCCGCCGGGCAGCCCCAGGAAGCCGCCGAGCGGCGTGTTGCTCAGATTGGGCCAGCCGAAGAAGCAGGCGTAGTCGCCCTCGGCGAAGCGGCAGACATGGCCGTGGAATTTCTTGTCGCCCAGGCTGCCGCGAAACGGCAGCTGGTGCTGCTCCTGATACCGCTCGATCGTGTAGGTGGCGCCGATGCCCGCGGGTCCGTACCAGAGCATGTCGGGCGACCAGGTCCGCGCCAGGACCTCGGGCGGGCAGCCCATCGACCCGCTTTCGTTCAGGGCGGTCAGGTCCTGAACCATGCGGTTCACCAGCGCCAGCGTCGCCTTGCCGGCCTCCGGCGGCGCGTCGGCGTACAGCAGGCCGTCATGCGTCCGCGGCCCGGGATAGGTGAAGAAGACGCCCGTCGACGGCGGCAGGGGATAGACGCCGGCCTGCACCATCAGGCCCATCAGATCGACGAAAAGGCCGGTCTCGGCGATGCGGCCGTCCACGACCCGGTTGAATTCCGCATAGCGCAGGGTGGCGATCTTGCGGGTGCGCGGGATGCCCAGCCAGTCGACGTCGAACAGGCCCATGAAATGGCCCATGCTCATGACCCAGACATCGCCGGCGATCTCGTTGACCCCGGCGATGAAGATGTCCTGCCGGCGCTGCAGGCGATGGAGCGACCGCTTGAGCGGCGTCCAGAACAGGTCGGCGACGGCCTGGACGCCCTGCTGCGCGCGGAACGGATGGACCCCGCGCCAGACATAGGCGTCCGTCGCGTAGCTCCGCAGCACATCCGCCACCGCCTCGGGCGCGGCCTTCTCCATCGCGTCGAAATAGGCCCGCACCAGCGCCTTGGCGGCCTGGAAGCTTCCCGGCGTCGTCATGACCGCCTCGCGCCCCGTGCACGCATGCCGATCTCCTCATCGATCCGATACCGATCGCAAGCGTAGCGCAGCCCGGTCGCCGCGCGCGCGAAATCCTCGCAGGATGACGCGCCGCGCGCTCGGGCGACCGCAGCCGCAGAGACGGCGCGGGGCCGAACGATCCCCTGGACCTCGGGCCGACGACAATGGGATGAGACCGCGCCCGGCGCGCCGGCCGCGACGCGAGGACAGACGAGGACAGGCGAGGAGAAGATCGATGACCGCCATGACCGATTTCCAGGAGCGCATGGGCGCGATCAACGACGTGCTCAACGCGGTCTCGGTGCTGCAATGGGACCAGCGCACGATGATGCCGCCGGGCGGCGCCGCGACACGCGGCCGGCAGGTGTCGACCCTGGTCGGCGTGGCGCGCGACATGCTGCTGGCCGACGAGACGCGCCGTCTGGCCGATGCGGCGGATCGTCAGACCGCGGGCGAGCCCGAGGATTCGCCGGCCCGCCGGGCCATCGCCCAGACGCGCGCGGCCATCGCGTTCCACGCCCGCATCCCCGCATCGCTTCAGACGCGACGCGCGGAATTGAAGTCGCTCGCCAACGCGGCGTGGATCCAGGCACGCGCCGACAGCGATTTCGCCGCCTTCGCCCCGTATCTGCGCGAGGTGGTCGCGCTGACGCGCGCCTATGCCGATGCGATCGGTTACGAGCGGCACCCCTATGACGCGCTGCTGTCGATCTACGAACCGGGCGAGACGGTGGCGGGCCTGAAGACGCTGTTCGCGACGCTGCGCGCGGGCATGGGCCCGCTGCTGGCCGCCATGCGCGCGGCCCCGGAACCGCGCGCCGATTTTCTGGAGCGCGATTTCCCGAAGGAACGCCAGGCGGCCTTCGCGCTCGCGCTGGCGCAGAAGGTGGGCTTCGACACCGCGCGCGGCCGGCTGGACGAGACCGTGCATCCCTTCGAGGTCTCGTTCACCCGCAACGACGTGCGCATCACCACGCGCTATTACCGCAACTTCCTCAATGCGAGCCTGTTCGGCGCCCTGCACGAGGCCGGGCACGGGATCTACGAACAGGGCGTCGACCCCGCCCATACCCGCACGCCGCTCGCCACCGATCTGGTCGGCTGGTACGCCGTGGGCGGCGTCAGCTTCGGCATGCATGAGAGCCAGTCGCGGCTGTACGAGAACCATCTCGGCCGCAGCCGCGCCTTCTGGCGCCAGAATTTCGGCGCGCTGCAGGCCGCCTTTCCCGGCACCTTCGACGATGTCGATGCCGAGGCGTTCTACCGGGCGGTCAACCGGATGCGCCCCGGCTTCATCCGCGTCGAGGCCGACGAGTTCACCTACGACATGCACATCATGCTGCGGGTCGAGATCGAGAGCGCGCTGCTCGACGGGTCGCTCGACGTCGCCGGGCTTCCCGCGGCGTGGAACGAGGCCATCAGGCGCGATCTGGGCCTCGAGGTCCCCGACGACAGGCGCGGCGTCCTGCAGGACATCCACTGGTCCTCCTGCATGGTCGGCTCGTTCTGCACCTACACGATCGGCAACGTGATCGCCGCGCAGCTCATGGATGCCATGGCCAGGACGAAGCCGGAGATACCGGCGGCGCTGGCGACCGGCGATTACGCGCCGCTCAAGGCCCATCTGAACGACGCCATCCATCGCCATGGCCGGCGCTACACGCGCGAAGAACTGCTCATGCGCACGACCGGACGCGGGCTCGACCCGGCGCCCTATCTCGCCTATCTCCGCGCCAAGGCGGCCGATGTCTACGGCATCGGCTGAGCGCGGCGCTCGCGCCGGCGGTGCGACGGCCTGGACGCAGCTTTCCCCGGCACGGCCGCGGAAACTTGCCTGGCGCCGTCTTCGCCGGAGTGCCGTGATCAGAGATCTTGCTTGGCCTGACTGAAATGGCTAACTTGGACAGATGGAAAAAGCCACGATTTCGGAGCTCAAGAATCAGCTGAGTGCCTATCTCGCAAAGGTCAAGGCGGGATCCAGCGTGCTGATCCTCGACCGCGATCAACCTGTCGCGCGGCTGGAGAGGGTCGAACCGGGCTGCCCTGAAGACGATCGCCTTGCGCGCCTGGAGCGCGCCGGGATCGTCCGCAGAGGCTCCGGCGAGATCCCCCCGGAGCTTCTGCGCCGCCGCCTGCCCAAGGCGAAACGCAGCCTCGTGTCGGCACTGCTCGAGGAACGGGCGGAGGGCCTGTGAGGTTCTGGGACTCCTCGGCCGTCGTCGCCTTGCTCGCGGCGGAGGCCGCGCACGACCATGTCGCCGAAATCCTGGCCGCCGATCCGGCGATGCTCGTCTGGTGGGCGACGCCCGTCGAATGCGCGTCCGCGATCGCGCGACGCGAACGCGACGGATCGCTGTCGGCGGCCGAAGCCGGGATCGCGCGCGATCAACTGGACGAACTCGGCGCGTCCTGGTCAGAAGTCCTTCCGTCGCGCCAGCTGCGCGCCACGGCGCAGAGGCTCCTGCGCGTCCATACGCTGCGGGCCGCGGACTCGCTCCAGCTCGCCGCCGCCATCATCGCGGCCGAACACGAGCCACGCAGCCTTCCCTTCGTCTGTCTCGACGAACGCCTGGCCGCCGCCGCCTCGCGCGAGGGATTCCGCATTCCGGCGACGGGCTGAAGGCGGCGGCGCTCAGGGCTTGGACGCGCCGAAGCCCCGGGCTTCGGCATCGGTCTTCTTTTCTTCGAGATCCGTGTCCGCGATTGCGTAGCGCCGCGCGATCTCGGCCCGCTTGCGCCCAGTGACGTCCATGAGCCAGCCCAGCGTGCCCTCGCCGCTCCGATGCGGCGGACGCCGTCGGAGGCGCCCGCCACAGCTGGGCCGGGCCGGCCGCCTTACCCCGCAGGCAGGCGGTCGAGATACTGCTTCACGAAATCGCAGCCGACATCCGCGACATAGGCATCGGTCAGGCGCCTGGTCACCGGGCCCGGCACCTTGCCGTCCCCGATGTCCTGGCCATTGAACCGGCGCACCGGGCAGATGCACAGGCTGGTCGATGTCAGGAACATCTCGTCGGCGTTGGCGGCGTCGAACACGTCGATGTCGCGCTCCTCGAAGGGCACGCCGCAGCGCGCCGCCATGTCGATGGTCATCTGGCGGCTGACGCCAGGCAGGACATAGCGCTCGCTGGGCGTCATCAGGCGGCCGTCGCGCACGATGAAGATGTTGGATCCCATGCCCTCGGCGAGATTGCCGTTGTCGTCCAGCAGCACCGCCCAGCCATCGGGCGCGTAGGATTTCACCTGCTGCTCGGCCACGATCATGTTCAGGTAGTTGTGGGTCTTGGCGCGGGGGCTCAGCATGTCCGGCGCGATGCGCCGCGCCGCCGGGACCCACACGTCGATGCCGTCGCGATAATGCTTCGCGCGGCTCTTCAGCGGCAGCGGCGTGCACTCGATCACCACCTGCGGCCCGGTGTTCTCCCAGCCCTCGTCGCCGACCGCGTCGACGCCGCGGCTGACGCGCTGGCCCACCCACCAGTCGCCGGCCGCCGCACGCAGATGCTCGTTGCGGGCGATGACCTCCTCGGACAGGTCGATCATCTGCTGCGGCGACAGGCCCGGGTCGATGCGCAGATACTTCATCGACCGGTAGAAGCGGTCGATATGTTCCTTCAGGCGGAAGGCGCGGCCATCGAAGGTGCGCGTCATGTCGAAGGCGCCGTCGCCGTACTTCCAGCTGCGGTCGCGGAACGGGATCATCACCTGGTTTTCGGGCATGAATTTGCCGTTGAACCAGGCAATGCGCTGATTGCTGAGCTGCTGTGCCATCTCTGTTCCTTTCCGTTTAGGCGAAGGCTAGTGCGCCGGGGGGCGACGGGGAAGTGTTCCGCCGGCGTTTGGGTTCGGCCAGCTGAGGCGGGGCGATATTGCCCTGCGCGTCGGCAAGGCCGGCGACATATGTGAGCGCATCGCCGATATCGCCCTGCATTTCACGTCGCGCGGTTGGACCGTCGTGGGCCTGCAGGGCCTTCACGATGCGCAGACGTCGCTCAGGACCGCGCGGCGAGGCGACGAAGTCTGGATAGAGCAGATTGAGGTACGGTCCCGTCTGAAGCCACAGGCCTTCGATCATGCGCAGCAGTGTCGGCTGTGCAGCGATGGCGTAGAGCGTAAAGTGAAATTCTCGGATCTTCTGGCGGTCCGCAGCGGTGTCGCCGCGCGTGCGCACCGCAACCAGCTCGGCCGCGATTCGCCTCAGCGTGGCGGCGTGATCCCGCGTCGTCAGGGCGGCAGCCTTTTCGGTTGCCAATCCCTCCAGCGCCAACCTGATATCGCGAAGTTCGAGGATCTTGTCGCGCGTCATCAACGGAACGCGTACCGACCGGTTGGGGCGCATTTCGAAAGCGCCCTCGGCAACCAGCCGGCGCACGGCCTCCCGTACCGGCGTCATGCTGACGCCCAGTGATCCGGCAACGAATCGGAATGACAGTTTCTGGCCCGGGGCGAACCGGCCGGCCGTCAGGGCGTCGCGCAGGGAATCATAGACCTGCGAGCGCAACGAGGTATCGGCGGGTGCCTTGGATGCCATTGGGCCGAAGCATAGACCACTTGGCCAAATTTGTGATCACAAAATGTGATTGCCCCTGACCTGCGCGCAAGGCATCGTTCTTGCTCGTCGAGGGGACATGCGCAGCTACGCCAAATCGATTGCACTCTATGAATGCACCCGGAAGAGTCTGGCCGGCGGCGTCAGCAGCAATGTGCGCTACGCGTCGGCGCCGGTGCCGCTGTTTTTCGAGCGGGGCGAAGGTGCACGCCTCTACGACGTCGATGGCAACGTGCATATCGACTATGTGCTGGGCAATGGCCCGGCCATTCTGGGGCATGCCCCCAAACCGGTGATCGACGCGGTTGCGGCCTCGCTGTCGCAGGGCCAGGTCTATGCCGCGCAGCATCCCCGCGAGACGGAGCTGGCGGAGCGGCTGTGCCGGCTGCTGCCGGGTATCGAGGTGGTGCGCTTCGCGACCTCGGGCACTGAGGCCGTCCTGATGGCCTTCCGCCTCGCGCGCGCCTTCACCGGGCGGACCAAGATCCTGAAGTTCGAGGGCCACTATCATGGCTGGGGCGATCAGGCCTACATCAGCGCCCGTCCACCGTTGAACGAGGCGGGACCCGCCGATGCGCCGGTCCCCGTCGCAGGGTCGCCTGGCATGCCGCCAAGCGTGCTGGAAGACACGGTCGTGGCGGGCTGGAACGACCTCGACCTGCTGAAGCAGGCTTTCGAGCGCCACAAGGGAGAGATCGCCGGCGTCATCATGGAGCCGGTACAGGTGAATGCCGGCCCATCGGAGCCCGTCCCCGGGTACCTGGAGGGTGTTCGCGCACTGTGCCGAGAGCATGGCGCGCTGTTCCTGTGCGACGAGGTGATCACCGGATTCCGAGCCAGCCTGCGCGGTGCCCAGGGTCGATATGGCGTCACGGCCGACCTCACGATCTACGCCAAGGCGGTTGCCGCCGGTTTTCCGCTGGCGATGGTGGGCGGCCGGCGGGACGTGATGGACACGCTGCTCGACAAGGGCGTCATGCATGGCGGCACCTACAACGGCAATGTCCAGAGTATGGCTGCTGCGCTCGCGACGCTCGACGTGCTGGAAGCGAACGACGGAGCGGTCTATCGCGACCTCGAGGCGCGCGGCACGAGACTGATGCAGGGGCTCGCAGCGCTCGGCAAGAAGCACAGGCTGGCGATGAAGGTGCAGGGCCTGCCGGCAATCTTTCAGTGCTTCTTCACCGATGGCGCGCCGCCGCGAAACTACCGCGAAGCCGTTGCCTGCGATCGCGACAAGGCACTCGCCTTCCACAGTGCCTTGCAGGAAGAGGGCATTCGAACCAACCAGAACGCCAAGTTCTTCCTGTCGACCGCCCATGACGACGCGATCATCGACGAGACTCTGGCCGCGGCCGATCGAGCCATGGCAGCCATCGCATGAGCGATATCCGGCTGGAAGGCGTCACCAAGCGCTACGGGCCGGTCGCAGCGGCGGACAATGTCGACCTCGCCGTCACGCAAGGAGAGTTCGTCACCATTCTGGGGCCCAGCGGCTCGGGCAAGACGACACTGCTGTCGCTGATCGCCGGGCTCACGATGCCGACCGGCGGACGAATTTTCATCGGTGGCCGCGATGTGACCGACGCGACCGCGCAGGAGCGCAATATCGGGCTGGTATTCCAGTCCTATGCGCTGTTCCCGCACATGACGGTGCTGGAGAACGTGCTGTTCCCGCTCGGCGTGCGGAAGATCAATGGTCCCGAAGCAAAGAGTCGTGCCCTTGAGGCCCTGAAGCTCGTGCGGCTGGATGGGCTGGAGAGCCGCCGGCCCTCGCAACTCTCCGGTGGCCAGCAGCAGCGCGTGGCGCTGGCCCGGGCCATCGTCTTCAAGCCGGACATTCTCCTGCTCGACGAGCCGCTCGGCGCCCTCGACCGCAAGCTGCGCGAGGAACTGCAGGTCGAGCTGAAGCAACTCCAGCGCACGCTCGGCGTTACGACCATCCTCGTGACGCACGATCAGGAGGAAGCGCTGTCGCTGTCCGATCGTCTCATGGTCTTGAATCACGGCAAGACACAGCAAGTCGCCGCACCGACCGAGGCCTATCTGAAGCCGGCCAATCGCTTCGTCGCGGAGTTTCTGGGCATCGCCAACTTCGTGCCGCTGCCCGATGGCCGGCAGGGGTTGGTCCGGCCGGAGCGCGTGAAGCTCTCGACGGGCGGTGACGGCATGCCCGCTCGGGTCGTCGAGGCGATCTATCTCGGCCAGATGGTGCGCTACCATCTCGCGGTGGAGGGTGCGCCATCGATGGTGGCGGCATCGCCGTTCGTCGGCCCGGCGCACGGTCCGGGCGCGCAGGTTTCGGTGTCGTGGGATTCGGCCGATGTCTGGCCGGTAACTTGAGCAAGAGGGGTTTCACATGAAGAGGCGTACATTCGTTGGCGCAGCGGCCAGTCTTCCGGCTGTGAGCATCCTGTCCGGCGCCGCGCGGGCACAGTCGAAGGAAATCCGCATGATCGAGTCGGGCGGCGCGTCCGGCGAATCGATCCAGAAGGGCTATATCGACCCGCTCAAGGCGAAGACCGGGATCACCGTCGTGCGCGAGAGCCCCAGCTCACTCGGCAAGCTGCGCGCCCTGGTCGAAAGCGGCCAGACCAGCACGACGCTGTTCGAACTCGGTTCGGGCATCGTGCAGCAGGCCAAGAAGCTCGGCCTGATCGAAAAGGTGGACTGGGCCGCGGTGAATCCCGCGCCAATGTTCCCGGAGGCTAAGGCCGAGTACGGCTTCGGCTATCAGTACTTCTCGACGATCATGGCGTGGCGCAAGGGCGTGAAGGAACCCCAGACCTTCGAGCAGTTCTTCGACTCCAAGGCGTTCCCCGGTAAGCGGTGCCTGCCCGATTTTCCACACTACTGTCTGCCCTTCGCGCTGCAGGCGACAGGCGTGCCGATCGACAAGCTGTTTCCGCTCGACGTCGACACGGCCTTCAAGAAGCTCAATGAAATCAAGAAGGATGTCGCCGTGTGGTGGAAGGCGGGCGCCCAGCCGCCACAGCTCATGAAGGACAACGAGGTTCAGTACTCGATCTGCTGGTCGGGTCGCGTCGTCGGCGATCCGGCGTTCGGCCTGAATTTTGCCGGCGGCAAGGCCGACCTTTCGTACATCTCCATCGTCAAGGGCTCGTCGCCCGAGAACAAGGCGGCCGCCTACAAGCTCTTCTACGAGATGTCGCTGCCGGAGAACCAGGCCAAGGCTGCCGAGGTTATCTCCTATACCGGCCCCAGCCCCAATCTCGATGCGCTCCTGCCCAAGGACAAGCTCTGGCAGTTCCCGACCTCGAAGCAGAACAAGGACGTCCAGTACTTCGAGAACGCGGAGTGGTGGGCGGAGAACGGCGAGGCCGTGAACAAGAAGTGGGAAGCCTTCAAGCTCTCGCTCTAGGAACGTCGCATGCGCGGGACGGGCTTCGGCTTCATCGCACCCTTGCTGGTGTTGATGGTCGTCGCCTTCAACCTGCCCATCGCCTACATGCTGGGCCTCGCCTTCTGGGAAAAGGGGCGGGGCTTCACGCTCGAGCACTATGAGGGGTTGGTGGAAGCGCCGGTCTACCTGCGCGTGCTCGGCAACACCATGCGGATCTCGCTGATCGCCACGCTCGCCAACGTGGCGATCGGCTATCCGCTGGCGCACTGGATGCGGGGGCTATCCGCCCGGGGCCGCATGATCGCCCTCGCGATGGTGATCCTGCCGTTCTGGGTGTCGATCCTGGTGCGCACCTACGCGTGGATCGTGGTTCTCGGCAATGGCGGTCTGGTCAATCGCAGCCTGCAGTGGTTGGGCTTCACGGACGCGCCGGTGTCGTTTCTCTACAACGAGCTCGGCGTCACGATCGGCATGGCAAATGTCCTGCTGCCGTTCCTGGTGCTGCCTCTGTTCGCCGCGATGATCCGGATCGACGATCGCGTGCTGCAGGCCGCGGCCTCGCTCGGCGCGCCGCCCCGTACGATCTTCTGGAAGGTCTATTTCCCGCTCACCCTGCCGGCGCTGGCGGCGGGGGCGTTGCTGGTGTTCATCCTTTGTCTCGGCTTCTACGTGACGCCGGCGATTCTGGGCGGTGGCCGCGTGCCCATGATCTCCAATCTTCTCGACACGCTGATCAACCAGATCCCGCGCTGGGAGCAGGCCTCGGCGATCTCGACCATCCTGCTGATCGTGACCCTGGTCATCTTCGCCGCCTACCGGCGCCTCGATCGGAAGGCGTCGGCATGACCGGCAGTTCCGGCTGGACGAAGGGGCTTCTTGCCGCCGTAGGCATCTTCGGGTTGGTGTTTCTGATGGTGCCGCTGGTCATCGTCGTGCCGATGTCCTTTTCCTCGGCGAAAGCACTTACGTTCCCGCCGCCGTCATTGTCCTTGCGCTGGTACGAAACGTTCTTCGGCGATCCGCGCTGGATGGATGCGATGTGGACATCGACGTTCGTCGCCGCGGTGTCGTCGGTGGGGTCGCTGGTCCTCGGCAGCCTCGCGGCCTACGGGCTGCGCCGCGGCACGTTCCGCGGACGCGACTGGGCCGAGGGCAACTTCATGGCGCCGCTGATCGTTCCAACCATCATTGCCGCGATCGCCTTCTATCTGGCGCTCGCCCAGATCGGCCTGCTGGGGTCGATGACGGGCCTCTTGGTCGCCCACACCGTCCTGCACATTCCCGTCGTAATGATGGTGATGGGGGTGGCGATCCGCGCCTTCGACCTGCGGATCGAGCAGGTGGCGTGGAGCCTCGGCGCCTCGTGGTGGTACACGGTGCGCAAGGTGATGCTGCCCAATCTCGCCCCGTCGGTGTTCGCGGCCTGGATCTTCGCGTTTATTGGCAGCTTCGACGAGGTCATTGTGACCTCGTTCATCGCCGGCAAGTACGACACCGTACCCAAGAAGATGTTCACCGAGTTGATCCTCGAAGTGAACCCGACCATCACGGCGGTCGCCACGCTTCTGATCGTCTTCACGGTGGTGGCTCTGGCGGCCGTGGCGTTCATTCTCGGCCGGTCGGGCAAGCTCAAGCCGACGATGGTCTAGGGCCGCTAGGCCCGGCCACGGCTCAGCAGCGCATTGAGCAGAATGGCGCCGAACGTGGCCGTTCCGATGCCGCCGAGGGCAAAGCTGCCAAAATGCAGGGTGAAATCGCCGGTGCCCAGGACCAGGGTGATTGCCGCGACCAGCATGTTGCGCGTGTCGAGGAAATTCACCTTGCTGTCGACCCAGATGCGGGCGCCCGCGATGGTGATCAGGCCGAACACCACGATCGAGACGCCACCCATTACCGGCAGCGGGATGGTGTGAATCAGCGCGCCGAATTTGGGCGAGAAGCCCAGCAGGATGGAGAACAGGCCGGCGATCACGAACAGTGCGGTCGAGTAGACGCGGGTGGCTGCCATCACACCGATATTCTCCGCGTAGGTCGTGACGCCGGTGCCGCCGACGCTGCCGGCCATGATGGTCGCCACGCCGTCGCCGACGAAAGCTCGGCCGATGTATGGATTCATGTCGCGGCCGGTCATCGCACCGACGGCTTTCAGATGCCCGAGATTTTCGGCTACCAGGATCAGCGCGATCGGCGCGATCAGCACGATGGCCTGGCTGGTGAAGGTCGGTGCCGTGAAGTGCGGCACGCCGAACCATGCTGCCGTATCGAGCAGGGCAAGGTCGATCGGCTTGCCCCAGCCTAGGCCGTTGGTGAGGACGGCATAGATCACGCTGGCGACGATCAATCCGGCCAGAATGAGCAGCCGGCGGAGCGTTCCGCTGGCATAGACGGCAACCAGGCCGATCGAGACGAAGGTCACGACTTCCATCCAGGCATCGAATCGGGTCGGCGCCATGTTCTTGATCGGGATCGACGCGAGGTTGAGGCCGATCACCGCCACGACCGAGCCGGTCACGACCGGCGGCATCAGCCTCTCGATCCAGCCCGTGCCGGTGGCCATCACGGCGAAGCCGATCGCTGCATAGATCGCACCGCAGGCGATGATGCCGCCCAGGGCGACCGCGATATTGGCGTTGGCTCCCTGGCCGCCATAGCCCGTCGCCACGATCACCACTGAGATGAAGGCGAAGGAAGAGCCGAGATAGCTCGGTACCTTCCCGCCGACCACAACGAAGAACAGCAGGGTGGCGACGCCGTTCATCAGCATGGCGACATTGGAGTCGAAGCCCATCAGCAGCGGTCCTAGGACGCTGGCGCCGAACATGGCGACCACGTGCTGCAGGCCGAGCACCGCGGTCTGACCCCAGGGCAGTCTTTCGTCTGGCGCGACGACGACACCTTCGGCCGGTTGCTTCGCCGTCCAGCTGA
>CAYZQZ010000075.1:0-12484 GCA_964480235.1 uncultured Reyranella sp.
GCCGAAGAGCGAGTACAAGGTCGAGTTCCTGACCGGCACCAACGGCTTCTTCGCGCCAGAGAACGGCAAGACGGTCGCGGCCTTCGAGGCCGCCGTGAAGCAGAAGACCGGCCGCAAGGTGAAATTCCTGAACGCAACCGGCGTCTCGGACGGCCGCTACTACGCAGACGACAGGATCGAGATCATCAATTTCGGTCCAGGTTCAGGCGTGCAGGGCCACGCCGCCAACGAGAGCGTGCCGATCGCCGAAATGGTCGAAGCGGCGGAGATCCAGCTCGATGTCGTCAACCGGCTGCTCGACTGAACCATGACCGCGCGCGACAACTGGGGCTGGCAGGCCCGCATCGGCATGTTCATCGTCGGCAACGAGGCGGTGCCGGAGGCCGAATGGTGGGCGATGGCGCCGCCCAACGTGTCGATCCATGCCGCAAGGGTCACCGCCAGGTCGCCCTGGCCGCTCGAAGGCGACCTCGAGCGCGGCGCGCGTCAGTTCGCGGCGATGAAGCTCGACGCCGTCACGCTCGGCCACACCACGTCAAGCGTGATCGGCGGAAAGGGTTGGGACGAGAAGATGACGGCGGATCTCGGCGCCATCCTCGGCACGGGCGTGTTCGCCACGACCAACGGCCTCGACATGCAGGCCGCGCTCAAGGCCTCGAACGTCAAGCGGCCGTTCCTGGTCGTGCCGCCCTGGTTCAACGACGCCAATGCCAAGGCGGTCGTCGCCTACTTCAGCGAGCGCGGCTTTTCGCCGCCGGGCCACATGCGCTACGACCCAGGCCCGGGCTGGCGCGATGTGCCGCCGGGCGAGATGTATGCCCACGGCATGGGCTTCGCCCAGCAGATCGAGCCGCTTTACGCCCAGATTCGGGCCAAATGCCCTTCCGAAGCCGACGGCGTGCTGATCGGCGGCACCGGATTCCGCTGCGTCGGCATTCTCGAGACGCTGGAGCGCGACCTGAAGCGGCCCGTGATCTCGGCCAATCAGGCCAGCCTTTGGCACTGTCTGCGAAAGAGTGGCGTTCACACTGCGGTCGAAGGCTACGGCAGCTTGTTGCGAGGCTGAGCGTTTCCTTGTCATGCTGAGTGCATGACCTACGATGCCATCATCATCGGCGCCGGCATCTCCGGCCTCTACCAGCTTCTGAAGTTGCGCCAGCTCGGCATGACGGCGCGCGTGTTCGAGGCCGGCACGGGTGTCGGCGGCACCTGGTACTGGAACCGCTATCCCGGCGCGCGTTTCGATTCGGAGAGCTGGTCGTACGGCTACTCCTTCTCGCCCGAGCTGCTCGCGGAATGGGACTGGACGGAGCATTTCTCGCCGCAGCCCAAGACGCTCGAATACCTGAACCTCGTCGCCGACAAGTTCGACCTGCGTCGCGATATCCAGTTCAACGCGACGGTCGTTTCCGCCCATTGGCGCGAGCCGACCCGCGACTGGGAAGTAACCCTGCAGGATGGCAGTCGCCACACCGCGCCCTTCCTGATCACGGCGATCGGGCCACTGTCTGCGCCGACCATGCCGAAGATCCCGGGCATCGAGACCTTCAAGGGCGTGTCTTGCCACACCGCGCGCTGGCCCAAGGAAGGCATCGACTATGCTGGCAAGCGCGTGGCTGTGATCGGCACCGGTGCAACCGGCGTGCAGACCATCCAGGAGGTCGCCAAGACCGCCGGCCATCTCACCGTCTTCCAGCGCACGCCCAACTGGTGCGCGCCGCTCCACAACCGGCCGATCGCGAAGGACGAGATGGCCGAAATCCGCCAGCGTTACCCCGAGATCTTCAAGCGTTGCCAGGAAACCTTTGCCTGCTTCATGCATACGCCCGACCCGCGCGGCACCTTCGAGGTCACGCCGCAAGAGCGCGAGGCGTTCTGGGAGAAGCTCTATGCCGAACCGGGCTTCGGCATCTGGCAGGGCAACTTTCGCGACATACTGGTTGATCGCGAAGCCAACCGGCAACTGAGCGACTTCGTGGCGCGCAAGATCCGCCAGCGGGTCAAGGACCCGGCGACCGCCGAAATGCTGATCCCGAAGAATCACGGCTTCGGCACCCGCCGTGTGCCGCTCGAGACGCGCTACTACGAGGTCTATAACCAGCCCAACGTCAGCCTGGTCGACATCAAGGCGACGCCGATCGAGCGCATCACCGAGACCGGCCTCAGGATCGGCGGAAAGGACTACGCGTTCGACGTCATCATCTATGCCACGGGCTTCGACGCCCTCACCGGTGCGTTCGACCGTATCGACTTCCGTGGCACCGATGGGCAGGGCCTCAAGGACAAGTGGAAGCGCGAAGGCCTGCAGACCTTCCTCGGCGTGGAGGTACCAGGGTTCCCCAACATGTTCATGCTGATGGGCCCGCACACCGCGCTGGGCAACATCCCGCGCTCGATCGAACACAACGTCGAATGGGTGACCGGCCTGATCAAGCACATGCGCGACCACAGGCTGACGCGTGCGGAGTGCCGACCCGAGGCGGCCCGGGAATGGACCGACCATGTCGTCCGCATCGCCGACGGCCTGCTGTCGATGGAAGTCGACTCCTGGATGACCGGTATCAACCGCAACGTCGAGGGCAAGAGCACTCGATCCGTCGCGCGCTACACCGGTTCGGCGCCGGCCTATCGCGAGCGCGCCGATGCCGTCGCGGCAGGCGGCTATCGCGAGCACAGCTTCGCCTAGGAAAATTGCGCCCCTTAAGTAAACGGGAGGCAAAGCGGGAAATGTGAAGGCTGCGCGATCCGAGACGGTTCGAACGCGCTTGCGATGCATTGGACCAGACGCAAAGCGCTGAAACGAGCGTGCACACCATGCGACAAGACGGAATCATGGCTCGGGCACCACAGGCGTGCTGAAGCGACGTTCCACATTGGGGTCGTCCAGTCTATGATCAAGCGCAAGAAGAACCGCGCGGACCCTTGCCTTTGGCACCACGTGCTTACGCGCTATAGCGTCTTCCACCATCTGTAGATTGCATCGATCGGATCGTTCGAACGCGGCCTGGGTGCAACCACCTTCGCCGACGGATCGCTGCGCAATGCAGCGAGCAGGTTGCGGTCGACGGAGTCGACGGCGGGGAGCAGGCCCCGCTTTTCGCGATAAGCCTTCGCGGCCGCGCGCGTACGCGGGCCTTCGCTGCCGTCGATCCTGCCGGGATCGAATCCGAAGGCCAGCAGCCGACCCTGCACCTCGCGGATTTCGGCTGGCCGCAGCATCGCGACCGCCGATGCGCGCAGTTCGGCCATCGTGACTTCGGGCGGCGGCTCGGCCTCGGCAAGTTCGATCGGCCAGGAGGCTTTCACAGCACGTGCCTGTGCGAGGATCGGGGCAGGCGACGGTGCCGGTGACGGAATCTGGGCCGCCGTGACTCGCGCCGGCTGAGCCGGCCGCGCCTCCACCGGGGGAACGGCGGACCTTCCCACCCATAGCGGCAGCCACATCAGTGCCGCGGCGATCAGGGTAAGAAGGGCGGCCGCGCCCGTCACAACGCTGCCGGCGATCAGCCAGCGCCGAAGGCGCGCGCGGTCGTAGGCATGCAACGCCGCCCGTCGTCTTTCGGCCGCCTCGAGCGGATCGGGCGCAAACTCGGCGGCCGCGCGATCGCCGAGCTTGCGCGCGAATTCGATCACGGCCTTGCGGAAGCCTTCGTCGCCGGACAGACGGAAGCCGGTATTGGCAGTGCTGGCGTCGATGGTCATGCGGTCACCCCTCCTGCTGACGAAAATGTGCCGAAAGACCGTGGCGCCAAAAGGCCAGCATCCGTGACCTTGCTGTGACCTGGGGGGAAAGCCCGCCTGCTGCCGCCGCTCCGTCGGACTCATGATCCACGTCAAATCCCGACGGCCCTTTCAGGCGTAGCCTGACATTGGAAAATCAACGGGAGCTTTCCATGAACGACTGGCCGCAGATGGTCACCGATCTCACGGCACAGCTGCGCAATCTGCGCGGCGGTGTGCCAGACGTAATGAAGGCCTTCGCCGGCATGGCGCAGGCGGCGACGGCACCCAAGGCGCTCAACGTCAAGACCAAGGAGCTGATCGCGCTCGCCATAGCCGTCGCGATACGCTGCGACGACTGCATCGCCTTCCACGTCAAGGCGGCGCGCCACGCCGGCGCCAGCCGCGAGGAAGTGCTCGAGGCGCTGGGTATGGCGATCTACATGGGCGCGGGCCCATCTGTGATGTACGCCACGCACGCGCTCGACGCCTACGAACATTTCGGCACCGCGACGACGAAGGACAAGCCGGCCGCGGCCTAACGCGGCGACGGAGGTCCCGGGAAGACCTCAGCACGGCTGCTTTCCTCACGGTCGGCCCTGTTCACGCCCCCTCCGGCGTCGTATCACGCCGACACCTCCCCTGCTGACGGGGGGATGGAATAGAAGGCGGGGCGGGGTACTCCCAGACGTGAGATCCGATATTCAGGCGCTGCGCGGGCTGGCCGTGCTGCTGGTGCTGGCGACCCACGCCCGCCTCGGCCTGCCCGCCGGCTATCTCGGCGTCGACATTTTCTTCGTGATCTCGGGCTACCTGATCACCGGCATGGTCAGCCGCGCGGTAGACGAGGGCCGGTTCGGCTTCGGTGCGTTCTATTTCCGCCGCGCCAAGCGGCTTTTGCCTGCGGCCTACACGACCTTCGCGACGACGGCATTTGCCGCGCCCTTCCTGCTGAGTTCCTCTGAGCGCCACGAGTTCGTCCTGCAAATGATCGGCGCGGTGACCTTCACCGCCAACTTCGTGCTGTTCCAGCAGACCAACTATTTCGCCGGTGCCGCCGACTTCAAGCCGCTGCTGCACATCTGGTCGCTGTCGATCGAGGAGCAGTACTACGTGTTCCTGCCGGCGCTGGTGTTCTTCACGCCACGGCGATGGCGGGTCGCGGGCGCCGCGGCGATCCTCGCAATCTCGCTCGGCCTCTGCCTGTGGCAGGTCCAGCAGGCGCCGCCCGATGCGTTCTACCTGACGCCCTTTCGGGTCTGGGAATTGGCGGTCGGTTCGCTGGGCGCGCTGGCGCTCGACCGTATGGGGGACGAGGCCGGCAGCGTCACGGAACGCGCCGTGCGAACCTTGTTCTGGCCGTCGGTCGCCACTCTCTTCCTTGTGCCCGCCTTCCCGTTCGACATGATTCGCCATCCTGGCATCGACGCGCTGATCGTCTGCGTGGCGACTTTGATCGTCATTCTGCGCCGCCATCCGGGCTTCTCCGCCGGCGCGCCGGTGAAGGGAATGGCGTTCGTCGGCGACTTCTCCTACTCGCTCTATCTCGTGCACTGGCCGATCCTGGCCTTCGTCAACAGCCTCTATCTCGGCCCCAATGCCCCTCTGTCGGTACGGCTCGTCTGTGTCGCGCTGGCACTGGGGCTCGGATACGCGCTCTACCGATTCGTCGAGCAGCCGGCGCGGCAGGCTGTCTGGACGCCTAACCGAGGCCTGCTCGGCGGCACGATCGCGCTTTCGCTGCTGATCGCCGCGCTGCCCGTTGTGCTGTTCACCCTCGATCGCGATCCGCGCGACTTTGCCCACCTGCGGCGGCCGAATTTTGGCCTGGGCCGCGAATGCGAGGTCACCGGCCCCTTCACCGTGCAGGCGACCTGCCGCACCGGTGAGCGGCCGCAGGTCCTGGTCTGGGGCGATTCCTTCGCCGAGCACATCGTGCCGGGCATCGTCGCCTCGACGAAGCTGCCGATAGAGCAGGCGACCAGCAGCGGCTGCGGCCCGTTCCTCGGCGTGGCGCCGATCGGGTTCGGACCGGCCTGCCTTGCCTTCAACGACTCGGTGATCAAGTACGTGGCCGAAACGCCCTCGATCGAAGTCGTCGTCCTGGCGAGCCGCTACAGTTCCTACATCGCGGGCGCGCCGCTGCTCGAAGGCAGCGAGCGCGACTACCGGACCGTGCCGCCCAGTGCCGAGATCGCCTACCGCAGTCTCAAGGCCACGGTCGACCGCTTGCATGCGCTGAACAAGCGTGTGGTTCTGGTCGTGCCACCGCCGGGACGGCTGGGCTTCTCGCTGGCAAGCTGCCAGGAGCGCCGGCTGACCGGGCTGCCGACTTTGGGCGCGCCCGAGCGTTGCGAGATCGACCAGGATTACTTCGACTGGTTCCAGACCTCGGTCTCCACCCTGCTCGCCCGGGTGAGCGCGGCCACGGGCACGCCGCTATATGATTTCGCTCCCGCGCTCTGCCGCGACCGGCGCTGCCCCGCCGTTATCGACGATCTGCCGCTTTATCGCGACGACCGTCACTTCTCGGTAGAAGCCTCGAAGATGCTGGGCGAAAGGATCGGCCTCGGATCGAAACTGGTGGTGATGGCGAGATAGGCAAAGTCCTCATCCTGCGGAACGGCTCGCAGAGCCGCGTCCCGAAGGGTGGGCCACCCGAAGCTTGCCTGTTGCCCATTCTTCGAGACGCTAAAGCTGCTTTCGCCGCTACCGCGGCGAAACGGCGTGCTACGCGATGCTGCTCAGGGTGAGGTGCATTCGCTCCCGGCAGTTGAGCCCCCTGCCCTCAAGTGGCACGCTTCCGTCAACAGAGGGAGAAACGCCATGCCGTTCTATGAAAAGGGCCCGGTCCGCATCCACTACACCGAGATGGGCTCGGGCTTTCCGTTGATGATCATTCCCGGCGGCGGCCTGAACTCGACCATCGCCGGCCTCGACGTGAAGCCCGGCCACCCCTTCAATGCGCAGAAGGAATTCTCCAACGCCTTCCGCTGCATCGTGGCGGACATCCGTAACGCCAATGCCGGGCAGTCGACCGGCCCACTTGACATCGAGCGCACGTGGGACGCCATCACCGACGACCATGTCGGCCTGATGGACCATCTCGGCATCAAGAAGTTCATGGTGCTTGGCTACTGCATCGGCCAGCCGCTGATCTGGAACCTGATCAAGCGCGTCGGCGATCGCGTGGTCGCCGCGGTCCTGACCCAGCCCTCGGGCTTCCGGCCCGAGCTGCCGACGCAGTTCTACGACAACAACATGAAGGGCTGGGGCGCGGAGTTCGTGAAGAAGCGGCCCGAATACACGATGGACCATGTAAGCCAGTACTTGAACAACATGTACACCAAGAAGGCCGACTTCGTGTTCACCGTCGACCGTGACTTCGTGCGCAACTGCCAGACGCCGATCCTGGTCGCGCCTGACGACAGTCCGCCGCATCCCTACAAGGTCGCGATGGAAGTGGCGATGCTTTCGCCCAACAGCCAGGTCACGCTCTATCCGTGGAAGGTCTCGCCCGAGACCGTGCCGCACGCCGTGCGCCACATTCGTATGTTCCTCGAAGCCAACCGGCCGGCGGCGACGGCGTCGATGGGACAGCGGGCAGCGGCAGCAGCAGATTGAGGACGGCGCGGGCCTGCCGGTCCGCGTCCTCTTCTAGCCGCTGTTCCTCAGACCGGCGGCGATGCCGTTGATGCTGAGCTGGATGCCCTGCACCACGCCGGGATCGGTGTCGCCGGCGCGGTGGCGACGCAGCAGCTCGATCTGCACGTGGTTCAGCGGATCGATGTAGGGCACGCGGCCGCGTAGCGCGCGGGCAAGCAGCGGATTGGCCGCCAATAGTTCCTGCTGCCGGGTGACAGCGCGCACGGCGTCGATCGAGGCCTGCCACTCGGCCTTGAGCCGATCGAAGATCGATTGGCGCAGGGTCTCGTCGCCAACCAGCTCGGCATAGCGCGAGGCGATGGCGATGTCGCTCTTGGCCAGCACCATGTCCATGTTGGAGAGCGTGGTGCGGAAGAACGGCCAGTCGTCGTGCATCTGCTGCAGGCGGGCCAGGCCGGCGGGCCCGCGCGCCGCGACGAAGGCGTTGACCGCAGCGCCGAAGCCGAACCAGCCCGGCAGCATCAACCGGCACTGCGCCCAGCTGAACACCCAGGGAATGGCGCGCAAATCCTCGATGCCGCGCTTCTGCGAGCGCGACGCCGGGCGGCTGCCGATGTTCAGGGTGGCGATCTCCTCAAGCACCGTCGATTCGCGGAAGTAGGTGTCGAAGCCAGGTGTCTCGTAGACCAGCGCGCGGTAGGCCTTGAAGGCATGGTCCGACAGCTCCTCCATCGCCGACAGATGATCGGGTGGCGGCGGCGGACGCTTTGCCTCGAGCATCGTCGCCTCCAGGGTGGCGGCGGCCATGGTCTCGAGATTGCGGCGACCGACCTCCTGATTGGAATACTTGCCGGCGATCACCTCGCCCTGCTCGGTGACCCTGATCGCGCCCTGCAGCGCGCCCGGCGGTTGCGCCAGGATCGCCTCGTAGCTCGGCCCGCCGCCGCGGCCGACCGAGCCGCCACGGCCGTGGAACAGGCGCAGGCCGATCTTGTGGCGGGCGAAGACGTCGATCAGCGCCAGCTCGGCCTTGTAGAGCTCCCAGGTCGAGGTCAGGTAGCCGCCGTCCTTGTTGCTGTCGGAGTAGCCCAGCATCACTTCCTGCTTGTCGCCGCGCGAGCCGACCAGGCGGCGATAGAGCGGCACGGCGAACAGCGCCTCCATGGTCGGGCCCGAGCGCTGCAGGTCCGAGATCGTCTCGAACAAGGGCACGATGTCGACGTCGAGCTGCCCCTTGCCATCGCGGTCGCGCGGCCGTAGCAGGCCGACCTCTTTCAGCAGGACCGCCACTTCGAGGATGTCCGACACCGAATCGGCCTTGGAGATCACATAGTGCGGCACGGCGGCGACGCCGTAGCGGCGGTGGGCGTCGGCCACGACACGCATCAGGGCGAGCTCGTTGGCGGTCTCCTCGCCGTAGGATTGGCCGGGCGCCGCGAGCGCGCGCGGATTGGCGAGTTCGGCAGTCAGCAGCGCCACCCGCGCCGGCTCGTCGAGACGGCGATAGTCGGCGATCGTGCCCGAGACTTCGAACAGCTCGGCCATCACCCGCTCGTGCACGTCGGAGTTCTGGCGGATGTCGAGCGAGGCGAGATGGAAGCCGAACACGTCGACGGCGCGGCGCAGGGCGCGCAGCCGGCCGCGCGCCAGCGGCGCGAGGTTATTGGCGGTGAGCGAGTCGTGAATGATCCGAAGATCGGCGGCGAGCTCGGCGGCCGTCGCGTAGGCCGGCGCCGGGCCGACCGGCGGATGCGGCGTCTCGAGCCGGTCGAGCTCCCAGGCGGTCGCGGCGAGGCGCGCATAGATGCCGGTGAGCGCCTTTCGATAGGGCTCGTCCTGGCGCTCGACGGCGCGGTCGGGCGAACGGTCGGCCAGCGCCTGCAGGTCGGCCGAGACCAGCACCATGCGGGCATCGAGCGGCAGCTCGGCGCCGAGCAGATGGACCTGTTCGAGGTGCCAGCGCAGCGCCCGCTGGCTCTGCAAAGCCAGTGTCTGGCGGGTCACGTCGGCGGTGACGAAGGGATTGCCGTCGCGGTCGCCGCCGATCCAGCTGCCCATGCGCAGGAAGGACGGCACGGCGATGTCGCGCCACGACGGATCGATGCCGACGAGCTGGTCTTCCAGGTCGGCATAGAACTCAGGCAGTCCCTTCAGGAAGGTGTGGTCGTAATAGGCGAGACCGTTGGCGACCTCGTCGAGCACGCGCAGCCGCGAATGGCGCACCAGGCTGGTCTGCCACAGGGTGAGCACGTTGCGGCGCAGCGCCCGGCGATTGTCGTCGAGCTCCTCCGGCGTGAACTGCACCCTGTCACGCTCGTCGAGCAGGCGCGCGATCTCCATCTCGCGATCGATCAGACTCTGGCGGCGGACCTCTGTCGGATGCGCGGTCAGCACCGGCACGCAGAGCGCCCTGGCGAAGAAGGCCTCCAGCCCCTCGCGCGTGACGCCGCCGGCGCGCACGCGGGCCAGCGCATCGGCCATGCTGCCGCGGCGCGGCGGCGCCTTGGCGAGCGCATAGGCGCGCGTGCGCCTGATGTGGTGCTGGTCCTCGGCGAGGTTGGCGAGATGGGAGAAGTAGCCGAAGGCGCGGATGATCCGGATGGCCACGTCGGTCGGCAGGCCGCTCATGATCGCCTGCAGCTCACGGCGCGCGCCCTCGTCGGCATTGCGATGAAACTGCACGGCCGTGCGCCTTATGTGTTCGACCGTCTCGAACACCTTCTCGCCTTCCTGGCTGCGCACCGTGTCGCCCAGGATGCGGCCGAGCAGGCGCGTGTCGTAGCGCAATGGCACGTCCTTTTCGGGCGTGTCGCCGTTCACATGATCTTCGCCGGGAAGTGCGTCGTCGCTCACCCCTCCAGTGTAGCGAGAATCATGCCGGCAGTACGAACCTCACGCCGGCGCGCGCCAGGCCGCCGCCCAGGCCGATCGGCGTGCCATCGGCCCGCCAGCAGGCGGCACCCGTCATGCCGCCATCGTCGTCGAAGGCGATGCCGTTCATGCCGCCGGAAACGGTCGGCATCCGCACGAGTTTATGGCCCTTTGCTTCCAGCCCCTTGCGGATGTTCTCGGGGATGCCGTGTTCGACCTCGACGAATGGACCTTCGGTCCAGAGGCGCGGCGCCTCGACCGCCTCCTGCAGGCTCATGCCGTGGTCGATCAGGTTGACCAGCGCCTGGAACGCGGCGGGGAAGATCTTGCGGCCGCCGGGCAAGCCAAGCGCGAATTTCACCTTGCCGTCCCGGAGCGCGATCATCGGCGACATCGAGGTGGTGACCCTCTTGCCCGGCGCGATCGACAGAGCGTTGCCCGGCCGCGGATCGAAGTTCGACATGTAGTCGTTCGGCACCATGCCGGTGCCGGGAATGATGAAGCGCGCGCCGAACAGGCTGTTGATGGTCTGGGTGGTGCAGACCACGTTACCCATGCCGTCGGCGACGGTGAGGTGCGTGGTGTCGGCGCCTTCCTTGTCGAGCAGCCCGCCCTTCCATTGCTTGGCCCGCGCCGGGTCGATCTGGGCGCGGCGCTGGTCGGCGTAGGCCTTCGAGAGGATGCGCTCGACCGGCACCTTCACGAAGGCCGGATCGCCCGACGCCTCGCCGCGGTCGGCGAAGGCGATCTTCAGCACCTCGGCCAGCAGGTGCAGCATGTCGACGGTGCCGAAGCCCATTTTAGCGACGTCGTACCCTTCCAGGATGTTCAGCATCTGGGCGATGTGCAGCCCCGAGGCAGCGGGCGGCGGCGGGCCGACGATCTCCCAGCTGCGGTACTGGCCGCGGATCGGGGTGCGCTCGACGATCTTGTAGTCCGTCAGGTCCTTCTTCGAGAGGAAGGCGCCGCTGCGTTCCATGCATTGCACGACGAGGTCGCCCAGCACGCCGCCATGCAGGGCGCCCTCGCCCTCCTTCGCAATCAGGTCGAGCGCCTCGGCATAGTCGCCCTGCACCAGTTTCTCGCCGGCCTTGAGCGGCGCGCCGTCGGGCAGCAGCCGGTCGGCGGCCAATGGGTCCTGCAGCAGGTCGGGCGCGGCATCCTTGATGCAGTCAGAGAGATAGGGCGTGACGGCGAAGCCCTGGCGCGCGTGGCGGATCGCAGCCTGCATCACGTCGGCAAGCGGCATCGTGCCGTAGGTGCGCAGCGCATGCGTCCAGGCGAGCAGTGAGCCCGGCGTCGCGACCGCCTTCGGCCCGATCTGGTTTTCGCGCCGCTCGACGTCATAGACAGTCGGCGCGGCGCCCGGGACCGGCTTGAACATGGTGGCGTGGCCGGCGAGCGGAACGGCGCTCATGCCGTCGATCACGCGATGGCTGCCGTCGGCCAGGCGGATGTGGCAGGTCGTGCCGCCGATCAGCCCAACCATCATCGGCTCGACGACGGTCAGCGCGAACTGGCAGGCGACGGCGGCGTCGATCGCGTTGCCGCCGGCCGCCAGCACCTCGGCACCCGCCGCTGAGGCCAGTGGATGGTTGGTCGTCACCATGCCTTTGCTGCCGTGCGCGGGCCGCTTCTCGCACGTGAAACTCGTGCCGGCGTGTTGATGCCAATTCCAGTCGCTCAAATGACCTACTCCCCCGCTACCGGCCGAAAATTCGCACGGTCGGCGAGACCGCGCCACACGGGACGACGTCAGGCCTTCTGCAGTGCAGTGGAGCGTGTGCTCAGTCCCAGGAAATCCACCACGAGGTCGGCGGCAGGCCAGGATAGCGGCGCGCGAGTTCGGCGCGGTCGCTTCGCGAGGTGCGGCCGACATTGTTGGCTGACATCCGGTCGGCCCAATCGCGGACCGTGGCGCGTGGCACTGGAGTGGCGACAATCACCCGGTCGACGAAGCCGTCGCGTTCAGTCAGCACGAAGACCGTCGAGTCGCCCCGGTCGACAATTGCCTGCATCACCACGAGTGCGGCCTGCCGCCGGATCTCATCGAGATTGGGCGCCAGCGACGCCCCGTCGCCGTGCCTGGCGAGATAGAAGCCGAGCGACATCGGCACGACTCCCTGCCAGCGACGCGCCGCCGTACGGTCGAGTTCGACGATCCAGCCGGCGAGGGCCGCGACGACCGCGACAGCGACGCCGGTCAGCAGGAACAGGGCCACGATGTCGGCCAGCAGCACGACCGCGCCGGGAAGACCGAAGGGCGGACGGACGCCGTAGGGCGGCA
>CAYZQZ010000076.1:0-12436 GCA_964480235.1 uncultured Reyranella sp.
TCACGAACTCGAGCTTCTCGACCATCACCTTCACGAGTCGAAACACCGGTCCCTTTTTGGTGCGGAGGTCCTTGGCGAGCTGGGCCACTTCACTGGCGTCGCGCACCAAGGCGCTGTCGGCGATGCCGCAGCCCCTGGCAATGATGCTGATATCGGTGCCGGCACCAGAGTCGGTCGGGCCGTTGTTTCGTGGGCTGGTGTGCGAGGCCTGGTTGCCGGTCTCGCCGAATTTCTCGTTGTCGAGCACACAGATCGCGAGATTGTCCGGCTGCTGCGAGGCCACGGTCGCGAGCGAGCCGATGCTCATCATCATGTCGGCATCGCCGGTGATCACCAGCACGCGCTTCTTGGGCTGCGCGAGCGCCAGCCCAAGGCCCATGCTGACCGGCGCGCCCATGGCGCCCCACAGCGGCATGTTGAGCGGACGATCCCCGGCTTCGGTGACGTCCCAGTTGGGCGAGCCAAGACCCGCGATCACCAGGAGATCGTCGTCGGCGCCGGACAGGATCTGCTTCACCAGCGGGCGGCGTTGAAGGGTCGGAGCAGCCATCTTACTTCTTCCCGAAATTCTTGATGCCGAGCAGCTTCTGCCGCAGCAGGACGGCGACCGACTGGCCGCCATTGAACGCCGTGCGCGCCGCGGCATCGACCGTCGCGCGAACCTCCTCGGCCTTGTCGACCGAATAGACCAGCACCCCCATGGCCTCGAGCACTTTGGGCGTGCCCTGGCCCATCGGGTACTGCCACGAGTTGAACTCGCCGTAATCGCCGCGCATCGTGATCAGCGTCAGGAACGGAAAGCGCAGCGTTTTGGTCAGGCCCAGCATGTTGACCGTGTTGCCGACGCCCGAGCTCTGCATCAGCATCGCCGCGCGCTGTCCGCCCAGCCACGCGCCGGCCGCCAGTGGAATGCCCTCCTCTTCCGTCGTCAGTGCAATCGTCCGAATGGAATTCGATTTCTGGCAGAGTTCGATCAGCCGGCTGTGGCCGGCGTCGGGCACGTGAAAGACCTGCTTGATATCGTGTTCCTGGAAGACATCGAAGATCTGGTCCTTCCACTCGGCGGTCTTCAATTCGACGTTCATGGCGCTCTCTTCAAAACGGCTTCAGCACGGCCAGAAAAACGATGGCGATCATGAACACGGTCGGCACCTCGTTCCACCAGCGATAATAGTTGGCAGGCCGTGCGTTTCGGTCTGCCTCGAAGTCCTTGCGCCAGCGTGCGTAGAGGTGATGAACGGCAGTAAGGCCCACCGCCAGACCGAACTTCACCTGCCACCAGCCGGCATGCCACCAGTCGCCCTGCCAGGCCACCGCCAGCCCGAAGATCCAGACCGCAAACATCGCCGGATTCATGATGCCGCGCAGCAGGCGGCGCTCCATGACCTTGAAGGTCTCGCTTTGCGGCGAGCCCTTGGGCGCGTCCGCGTGATAGACGAACAGGCGCGGCAGATAGAGCAACCCCGCCATCCAGGCGATCACCGAGACGATGTGCAGCGCCTTCAGGATTTCATAGAGCATTGCGCACCAGCTTCGCCAGGCCGCCAATGAACTTCGGATGCGTGCCGACAGTCGGCACCCGTACGTACCTGGTCACACCGGCCTCGGTAGCCAGATGGCGATAGTCGATATCGAGCTCGACCAGCGTCTCGGAATGCTCCGACACGAACGACAGCGGATAGAGCACCACCTTGGCTCCGTCGCGGCCCGCCCGCTCGATCTCCTGTTCGGTGGGCGGTCCGATCCATTTCAGCGGTCCGACCCGACTCTGATAGCAGACGGTCCAATCCAGTCCGCCGATTGCGTCGGCGATCGCCTGTGCGGTCTGTTCGACCTGGCGCTGATAGGGGTCGCCGGCCTTGACGATTTTTTCCGGGAGCCCGTGCGCCGAGAAAAGCACGCGCGTCTTGCCACTGCCCGCGTCGGCCAGTCCCTGCTTCACGAGCTCGACCGATGCGGCAATGAATCCTTCGTCGGTCGGATAGCTTTCGACCCTGGTCGTCGGAGCCTGGAACGCGGCGGCCCTGTCCCAGGCCGCGAAGGACGATCCGGTCGTGGTCGTGGAAAACTGCGGGTAGAGCGGCAGCAGGACGATCCGGTCCGGACCGTAACGCTTGACCGACTGTACCACCCGCTCAGTCATCGGATGCCAGTAGCGCATGCAGACATAGCCGCGCCATTCGTCGGTATTGCCGTGGCCGAGCGCCGCCTCCAGCGCGCGGGCCTGTGCTTCCGTCTGACCCAGAATGGGCGAGCTTCCGCCGATTTTTGCGTAGATGCCCATCGCCTTCTTCGCGCGCCGGCTGGATATGAAGCGCGCCAAAGGCAGACGCAGCCAGCCCGGCAAGTTGATGATCGCCGGGTCGCTGAACAGATTGCGCAGGAACGGCTTCACGGCCTCCAGCGAATCCGGTCCGCCCAGGTTGAACAGGACGATCGCCACTTTCACGTCGGTACCCTCAAGACGCGGACGGTTTCCAGTTGCGCACGATCTCGACCAGTTGCGCGACATGCTCGGGCGGTGTCTGCGGCACCACGCCATGGCCGAGATTGAAGATGAACGAGCCGTGTCCCAGCTTGTCCAGAATCCGCGTCGCTTCGCGCTCCATCGCGGCGCCCCCGGCGACCAGCATCAACGGATCGAGATTGCCCTGCACGCAGATGTGAGGCTGCAGCTCCTTGGCCGCCCAGTGGGCACCTATGCCGGTATCGAGCGAGAGTGCGCTGAAGGCATCGGTGCGGCGATACATGAGCGCTGCCGGACCGACCGCACGTGGGAAGACGATGATCGGCACTTTGGGATGTCGCGCCCGTACGCCATGGGCGATGCGCACCAGCGGTTCGAGCGACCAGCTGAAGAGCTGCTCTTCGGGCAGCACACCCGCCCACGAATCGAAGAGCTGGACGGCATCGGCGCCGGCTTCGATCTGGTTAGTGAGATGGTCGATCACAGCATCGACCAGGAGATCGATCAGCAAGCCGAACGAGTCAGGATGCTTGAAGGCCCAGAGCTTCACTTTGGCGAAGTCGCGGCTGCCGCTGCCTTCGATCATGTAGCAGGCGAGCGTGAACGGTGCGCCTGCGAAGCCCAATAGGGCGGTCTCGGCGGGCAGCGCCGCGCGTGTCGCCTTGATCGCCCGATAGACCGGCTGCAGGAACTCGCTCAGCCGGCCGCGCGACAGCTTGCCGAACTGCGCTGGGTCCGTGATGGCCTCAAGCTTCGGACCTTCGCCTTCCTCGAACCAGACCTTCTGGCCAAGCGCGTCGGGCACGACCAGGATGTCGGAGAAGATGATCGCAGCGTCCAGTCCGAAGCGCCGGATCGGCTGCAGCGTCACTTCGACGGCCTTGTCCGGTGTGTAGCAGAAATCGAGAAACGACTTGGTTGTCGCCCGCACCGCACGATACTCCGGCAGATACCGTCCGGCCTGGCGCATCAGCCAGATCGGTGGCGTCGGAAAGCGGGTCCCGCCCAGAGTTTTCAGGAGCTTCCCGCCGCTCAAGTCTTTCTCCTCATGCTTTCCTCTTACTGAATCATAATAGGTAGTAGCAGTAGTAGAGTCTGCGGAATGCGGGGATCGGCGTGATTAGACGATCGTCCCCAGGAGCTTGTGGATCAGGAGTCCGGGAGTCTTCGGCGATTTATACGCGGATTCCCGATTCGCAGACGATTCGATCCAAACCATCCAGAATGGAGAGCGACCGGGACGCCAGAGGCGAGTCGGGTCCCGAATCCGGGGAGTCGCCTGCAAATAGCCATCTGTCCCCGCTTTGCCTTGGGCAATCCCGCGTTTCTCCCGCCAGGCCTGTGGGGTAAGTTGCCGTCATGGCCGGACGCAATTTCCACGTTCATCTCGTGTCGGACTCCACCGGCGAAACCGTGTCGAGCGTGGCCCGCGCGTGTCTGGTCCAGTACGAAGGCATTTTTGTCCAGGAGCACGTCTGGTCGCTGGTCAGAACCAAGGGCCAGATGGAAAAGGTCATGCTCGAGGTCGAGCGCAATCGCGGGCCGGTGCTGTATACCCTGGTCGATCCGGAATTGCGCGACTGCGTGCGCGATCACTGTCGCAAGCTGCAGCTGCCCTGTGTCGGTGTGCTCGACCAGGTGATGAGCGTGCTGGCCGTGCATTTCCATTCCAAGAGCGAGCAGTGGCCTGGCCGTCAGCATCAGCTCGACGAAGGTTATTTTGACCGTATCGATGCCATGCACTACACGCTGGCGCACGACGACGGCCAGTCGACGCACGATCTCGAAGATGCCGATGTGATTCTGGTCGGCCCGTCGCGTACCTCCAAGACCCCGACCTGCGTCTATCTCGCCAATCGTGGTGTTCGTGCAGCCAATGTCCCGCTGGTGCCGGCCGTGCCGCCGCCGGTCGAACTCGAAGCGGCCAAGCGGCCGCTGGTGGTCGGGCTGATCACCGATCCCGAGCGGCTGGTCCAGATTCGCGTCAATCGACTGCGTCTGCTGCAGCAGGAAACCGAGACCGAATACACCGACATGGAGCAGGTGCAGCGCGAGATCCAGGATGCGCGCAGACTCTACGCGCGGCGCAAATGGGCGACGATCGACGTCACGCGCCGTTCGATCGAGGAGACCGCGGCGGCGATCCTGCAGATGCTGTCGGTGCGGCGTGAACAAAGGATGCAGGCGCAGTAGACGAGGGGATCAGGGAGGCGAGCATGCGCCGTCTTCTCATGTCGCTGAGTGTCGCCATGTTGTCTTCTGCCGCGGCGCTGGCCGGCGACGGGGTCACCGTTCAGCGCGCCGATGACGTCATGGTCTTCGGCAATTGCGTGCCGAGCCTCACGGTCGAGAACAATTCCGACCAGACGATAAGCTACCTGCAGGTCGATCTTGCGTTGTCCCTGGCCAAGGGCGGTCGTCGAGTGGTCGAACTCAAATCCGCCTACCGGGAAGGGATTTTGTATCCGATCCCTCCGGGCGGTCGCGCGACGCTGAAGCAGCATCTGGACATGTCATTACCGACCGGGGTCGCCTGTACCGATATCGGGGCGCGGCTGGTCGTACGGACAATATGTGAGACCGGGGCTGGCACGGACTGTGCGTCACATGTGATGGTGCGGCCTTAGACAAGGGCCAAAGGAAGCCATCGAAGAGGTTTCACGATGAAGAGACGTACTCTCCTGGGCGCGGCCGGCGCCTCGTTGCTGGCGGCGACGGCACTGGCACAGGGCTATCCCGACAAGCCGATCCGCATGATCGTGCCCTACCCGCCGGGCGGTGGAACCGACGGTCTGGGTCGCATCACCGCCGATCGACTGTCGGAGAAGCTCGGTCAGCAGATCGTGATTCACAATATCGGCGGCGCGTCGAGCACGATCGGCTCCGACACGGTGCGCCGTGCCGATCCCGACGGCTACACCCTGCTGTTCAATGCCAGCCTGTTCGTGCTGGGCAAGAGCGTCGTTGCCTCGTGCCCGTACGATCCGGTCACCGACTTCGTGGCAATCGCCCAGGCCGGCGAGGCGCCGCTGGTGCTGCTGGTCAACCCCAACGTCCCGGGCACCGACTACAAGAGCACGATCGAGGCGATCGCAAAGGAGCCCAAGAAGTACTTCTTTGCCCTCTCGTCCGGCGGCTCCGCCGGCCACGTGGCGACGCTCGAGTTCCTGCGCCGCACCAAGCTGCCGCTCGATACCATCCTCTACAAGGGCACCGCGCCGGCGAACGCCGACCTGATCAGCGGCAGCGTGCAGCTTTTCATGGATCCGTGGACGGCACTGCTGCCGCTGGCCAAGGCGGGCAAGGCGCGTGCGCTGTTCGTGACGTCCAAGGAGCGCACCCAGCTCGCGCCCGAGATTCCCACGACGAACGAAGTGGGCCTCACGGATTTCAACATCAGCTCCTGGTACGGCGTGTGGGCGCCCAAGGGCACTCCGCAGCCGGTCGTCGACAGGCTCGCCGCGGCGATGGCCGAGGTTTCCAAGGATGCGACCTTCCTCGACCGAACCAAGTCGCTCGGCATCGTGGCGACGGCACGTGGACCGAAGGAGTTCGCGGCCTTCATCAAGTCCGAGGTCGACACCAACACCGCTCTGCTGCGCGACGCCGGCTACAAGCCGGAGTGAGGGCAGTCGTTCAGGGCACAGGGATGCGCAGGAAATTCCAGTAGCGGACGCCCGGCTGCGACGCCGGATCGGCCATCTGGTTTTCGCCGCCCTTGCCTTCGACTAGTGAGAATTGGTGTACCGAGTCGGACAACGGTTCGAAACGCAGGATCATGATCTCACCGGCATTGTAGCCACGTCGATCCGGGCAAGTCGTGATGTTGCCGCCTTGTAGGAATCGGTAACGGCGTCCGTCGGCGAGCAGATAGGGGCTGTTGTCGCCGCTCGATGTCCAGCAGACGTCCTTGAGGTTCACGTCGGAACGCAACTGGACCTCGCTGTATTGCGTCTGCCGATTCAACTTCACGAGTGTGACCGGAACGTTGTTCTCCGCCCGGTGAGAAAAGTCCTGGGCATGAGCCACACACGCCAGACCCAGTGTCACCGTGACAACAATCCAGTGCACGATCCGCATTATCATTCTCCTTCGTCGGGACGTCAGCTCCCCGGACCCAATCCCCCCGCCCATTGCGAGCTGATCCGGCTGTCGTTGATCGCGGGCTCGCGCATGGGCAACGGCATCTCGCCGGGTCTCTTGAGGATATAGACGATCAGGCCTGCGATCGTTCCGACGGTGATCAGCACGAAGATGGCCAGCGCTGTCGTGCTCATGCGCGACCTATTCTGCCGCCTTCACCGCGGGCTCGAAGCGCGCATCGAAGTCGCGGATCGACTGCTCGACCGTTTCGGCGACCTGCTTGAGCTTGTCCTGGTTGACGATCTTCAGGCCGAACAGGTCCTTGACGTAGAACACGTCGACCGCGCGCTCGCCGTAGGTCGTGATGTGCGCCGAGGCGATCTGCAGGCTGCAGCGCGTCAGCGCGCGCGTCACGACGTGCAGGAAGCCCGGCCGGTCGCGGCCGTTGACCTCGATCACGGTGAAGGTGTCGGAGGCGTTGTTGTCGATCAGCACCCGCGGCTCGACGGTGAACACGCGGTCGCGCTTGGGCCATGACGCCTTCTGGCTGTCGAGTTCGCGTCGCACGTCGAGGCGGTTGCTGAGCGCCAGCTCGACGCGCGCGGCGAGCCGCGCCAGGCGTTGCGGGCCGTCGTACGGCTTGCCTTCGAGGTCCTGGATCCAGAACGTGTCGAGCGCCATGCCGTTCGCGAGAGTGAAGATCTTGGCATCGACGATATTGGCGCCGCTGATCGCCATGGCGCCGGCAAGGCGGGCGAACAGGCCGTGCGTGTCGAGTGTGTAGATCGTCACCTCGGTGACCGAGCGCGTGCTGTCGACACGATGTTCGATGGCGAGCGGTTGCTTGTCCTTCTCGGCGCGCCGCACCAGCTCGGCCTGGCGGGCCAGCGTGTCGGGATCGAACGACAGCCAGTACGGAGCGTAGCCCCGAGCAAAATGCTCTTCCTTCTCGGCCTCGCTCCAGGTCGGCAGCCGCCGGCCGACTTCGGACTGGATCGCCTTGATGCGCTCGCCGCGGCCGCCCGACAGCGTGCCGCCCGACAGGACCTGCTCCGCCGCGTGATAGAGCTGGCGCAGCAGCGCCGCCTTCCAGCCGTTCCACACGTTGGGGCCGACGGCGCGGATGTCGCAGACCGTAAGGACCAGCAGCAGGCGGAGCCGCTCCGGCGACTGCACCAGCTCGGCGAAGCTCTGGATGGTCTTGGGATCCATGAGATCGCGCTGGAATGCCGTTCCCGACATGGCGAGGTGATAGCGGACCAGCCAGGCCACGGTTTCGGTTTCCGCCGCACTCAGACCCAGCCGCGGACAGAGCTGCATCGCCACTTCGGCGCCCAGCAGGGAGTGATCGCCGCCGCGTCCCGTGGCGATGTCATGCAGCAGCACGGCGAGATAAAGCACCGGCCGCGACAGAATCTTGTGCACCACGTCGGACGACAGCGGGTGATCTTCCTTGAAGCCGCCGGCCTCGATCTGGGCCAGCAGTCCGATGGCGCGGATCGTATGCTCGTCGACCGTGTAGGTGTGGTACATGTCGTGCTGCGTCTGCGCCACGACGCGGCCGAAGTCGGGAACGAAGCGGCCGAATACGCCGGCCTCGTTGAGCCGCCGCAGCGTGGTCTCCGGATCCTTGCGCGACGTCAGCATCTCCATGAAGAGACGATTGGCCTCCGGATCGCTGCGCAGCCTGTCGAGCAGCCGGATGTTCTGGGTGATCAGCCGCAACGTCGCGGGATGGATGTCGAGCCCGTTCTCCTGCGCGACGTGGAACAGCCTCAGGATCGCTACCGGATCCTTTTCGAACATGTCGGCGCCCGGCGCGCCCAGCCGCTCGCCGTCGATCTTGAAGCCTTCGAGCTGGCGCGGCCGCAGCGTCTGCCACAGCGCCGCGAGCTTGGGCTTGCGGCGGCGGCTGTCTTCCAGCGCAGCGACGAAGATGCGCGTGAGGTCGCCCACCGTCTTCGCGTGCAGGAAATAGTGCTTCATGAACCGCTCGACGCCGCGGCTGCCGGGCCGATCCTGGTAGCCCAGGCGGCTCGCGATCTCACGCTGCAGGTCGAACGACACGCGGTCGTCGGCTCGGTTGGTGAGATAGTGGATGTGACAGCGCACGGTCGACAGGAAGCGTTCGGCCCGTTCGAAGTGCCGCGCCTCGCCCGAGGTCAGTACGCCCTTGGCGACCAGTTCGTTGGGTTGGCTGACGCGGTAGAGATACTTGGCGATCCAGAACAGCAGGTGCAGGTCGCGCAACCCGCCCTTGCCCTCCTTGACGTTGGGTTCGACGACGTAGCGCGAATCGCCCATGCGCTGGTGCCGCTGGTCGCGTTCGGCGAGCTTGGCCTCGACGAAATCGCGGCCCTCGCCGGTCAGGAACTTCTGCGCGAACAGCCGGTCGAGTTCGTCGAAGAGCTCACGGTCGCCCCAGATGTAGCGTGCCTCCAGGAGTGCCGTGCGAATCGTCTGGTCGCGCTCGGCATACCGGATGCTCTCGTCAACCGTGCGGGTGGCGTGTCCGACCTTCAGGCCGAGATCCCACAGCAGATAGAGCATGAACTCGACGATCTGCTCGCCACGCGGCGTCTGCTTGTAGGGTCGCAGGAACAACAGATCGATGTCGGAGAGCGGCGCCAGTTCGCCGCGGCCGTAGCCGCCGGTCGCGACCACGCCCAGCCGCTCGGCGGCGCTGGGGTTGGCTGCCGGGTAGGCGTAGCGGTCGGCGAAGTCGAACAGCACCCGGATCAGCTGATCCATCAGGAAGGACGTGGCGGCCAGGACCGACGGTCCGTCGTTCTTGAGCGGGCCCGGCTCCTCGAAGCGGCGACGGATTTCGGCCCGGCCGGCCGCCAGGGCCTCGCGGAACAGGCCGAGGACCTGCGGACGCGGAATCTCGCCGGCCGGCCGATCCTCGATCAGACGGGCAAGTTGGTCTTCCAGCGAGCGGCGGCGGATGATCGCGCGCCGCTCGTGGATCGAATCGTAGGGCCGGGCCATGGGATTTGATTTTCCGGGCGGGATACTATCGTGAAGCCCCGTGAGGGGCCATGAGTGGTCGAGGAGGAAAGCAAAGGTGAGGCGCAGGCTGGTGTTGACGGGATTCGTGCTGCTCGCCGGACCGGCGTCGGCCCAGACCGGCAGGCCGCCGTCGACCACGCCCATTGCCCCTTCGGCGTCTGCGGGCATCGATCTCAACAGTGCCAGCCGCGACGAACTGATGACCCTGGAAGGTATTGGCGAGGTGAAGGCCGACGCGATCATCCGCGGACGGCCGTTCAAGGCCAAGACCGAGCTGGTCGAGCGCCGCATCGTGCCCGAGGCCCTGTACGACAAGATCAATGCCCGCCTGGTCGTCCGCCCCATTCCCGGTACGCCGGCCGCGCCCGCCGCGACGCCGACCCCCCGGCGATGATCGCGAACGGAGCCATGCAGAGAGACACCATCTATGCGCTGGGCACGCCCGCACCGTCACGGGGCGCGCCGGGAGCCTTGTCGGTCATTCGCTTCAGTGGTCCGAGGGCGGCAGATGCGCTGATCTTCCTGACCGAGCGCAAGGCGTTCGAACGCGGCCGCTCGGCACGCGATCCGGCGCTGCCCGCCCCCCGCCGGCTGTCGGTGCGCACGCTGCTCGATCCGGAGACGGGCGAAGCGATCGACCGTGGCCTGATCGTCTGGTTCGAGGCGCCCAACACCGAGACCGGCGAGACCATGGTCGAACTGCATCTGCATGGCGGTCGGGCCGTCGTGAAAGGTGCCCTGGCTGCGATCGCCAAGCTGGGCTTCTGCCGGATCGCCGAACCCGGCGAGTTCACGCGCCGGGCCTTCGAGAACAACAAGCTCGGCCTCACCGAGGCCGAAGCGATCGCCGACCTGGTCGCGGCCGAAACCGACCAGCAGCGCCGGCTGGCGTTGCAGCAGATGGAGGGGGCGTTGCACCGCCTCTACGAGGACTGGCGCACGCTGGGGCTGAGCGCGCTGGCGCATCTCGAGGCCGCCATCGATTTCCCTGACGAGGATTTGCCGGCCGGCCTCGGCGAGCGGGTGACGGAGCAGATCACGCAGCTTCGCGGCGAGATCGCGGCTCATCTCGATGACAGGCGCGGCGAGCGCCTGCGCGATGGGCTGCACATCGCCATCATCGGTCCGCCCAATGCCGGCAAGTCGTCGCTGCTCAATCTGCTGGCACGGCGCGATGCGGCGATCGTCTCCGACATTGCCGGCACCACACGCGACGTGATCGAGGTGCATCTCGACCTCGGCGGTTGGCCGGTGGTGCTGGCCGATACCGCGGGGTTGCGCGCGTCGTCCGATGCGATCGAGCAGGAAGGTGTGCGCCGCGCCCGGGCGCGCGCCGATCAGGCGGATCTGCGTCTGCTGGTGCTCGATGCGACGTCGGACTGGCAGGCTGACAGATCGCTCCTCACCCAGCAGACGGCGCGCTGGGATGCCGAGTACGACATCGTCGTCGTCAACAAGACCGATCTTGCGCCGGTGGCGGATGCCACCGCTGTCCCGCTGTCGGCGGCTTCGGGTGCAGGCCTGCCGAAATTGCTGGCCCGCCTGGAACATTCGGCCGCGGCGCTGATGGCTGAGGGCGGTGCGCCACCCCTCACCCGCGCGCGTCATCGCGAAGCTCTGCTCGATGCCCACGCTGCACTCGGTCGCGCGCTCGAGGCGCCGGAAGTGGCGCTCGCTGCGGAGGATTTGCGGCTCGCCATGCGTGCGCTGGGCCGCATCACCGGAGCAGTCCGGATCGATGAGTTGCTGGACGTGATCTTCCGAGACTTCTGTATCGGCAAGTGAGTCCGTCCCCGAGGACGGCTAGAGTGGGCACATGACCCGGCTCCTGCTGACCCGCCACGGCCATGTCGACGGCATCAAGCCCAAGCGCTTTCGGGGCCGCGAGGATCTTGCCCTCACCGATCTCGGACGACGCCAAGCGGATGCGCTGGCGGCGCGAATCGCGCGCGAGGCGAAGCCGATCGCGATCTACACCAGCGGCCTGCAGCGCTGCGTCGTCACGGGCGCGGCAATCGCCAGGGCCTGCGGCTCGTCCTCGTCGGTCCTCGCGGGATTGATGGATCTCGACTATGGATTTTGGCAGATGCGGGTGCAGGACGAGATCAGGGCCGAGCAGCCCGAGCTCTTTCGTCTGTGGCACGAGGCGCCGCAGCTCGTGCGCTTTCCCGGCGGCGAGTCGTTGCAGGACCTGGTTGCGCGCAGTTCGGAGGCGCTGCGCACGGTGCTGGCGCGTCATCCAGGGCAGACGGTGGTCATGGTCGGACACGACAGCGTCAACCGCGCGCTGCTGCTGCAGCTCGTCGACCAGCCATTGTCGGCCTATTGGAAGGTCGCTCAGGATCCGTGCTGCCTGAACGAGATTGAAATCGACGGCAGCTGGATCGAGGTCCGGCGCATCAACGACACCGCCGGGGTGCCGCAGAGTTGAGCCGTCTTTCGAGCCGGACTTGACCTTGTCCGTGCACTCCCCGATTTAAGGCTCGCCATGCGGGCCTTTTCTTATGATGTGATCGTGGTGGGCGCCGGCCATGCCGGCTGCGAAGCCGCGGCCGCGTCGGCGCGGCTGGGCGCGCGCACCCTGCTGCTGACCCACCGGCTCGATACGATCGGCGAAATGTCCTGCAACCCGGCCATCGGAGGGTTGGGCAAAGGCCATCTGGTACGCGAGATCGATGCGCTCGACGGCGTCATGGCGCGGGCCATCGATCGCGCCGGCATCCAGTTCCGCACGCTCAATCTCTCGAAGGGGCCGGCGGTGCGCGGGCCGCGCGCCCAGGCCGATCGCAAGCTCTATCGCGAGGCCATGCAGGCGATCCTGGCCGAGCAGGCGAACCTCGACCTGCGCGCTGACCCGGTCGCGGATATCCTTCT
>CAYZQZ010000077.1:0-12411 GCA_964480235.1 uncultured Reyranella sp.
CGCTCTATGGCGACACGCGGCTCAGGGCCACGCACTTCGCCCAGTATGGCGGCGCCGATCTCGGCGAAGCCGAGGGCCCGCTGATGGATCGGGCGCTGGCGGCGTAGGATCGGCAACGCACTCGTGACGTCCCCTGTTCTTAGCTCCCTCGACTGGGCGCTGCGCGGCGGCACAGTTGCGTTGGCGCTGCTGCTCGCGATCGCGCTGTGGCGCGATCACCGCGGATTGCTTTCGGCAAGGCTGGGGGCGGCCTTTGCGATCGGCAGCGGAGCCTATGCAATCACATCGACGGCGGGCTTCT
The DNA here is from genome assembly GCA_964480235.1 of uncultured Reyranella sp. Taxonomy (GTDB): domain Bacteria; phylum Pseudomonadota; class Alphaproteobacteria; order Reyranellales; family Reyranellaceae; genus Reyranella. The sequence goes on from CAYZQZ010000077.1 coordinate 302, forward strand.
CGCCGCAGCTCGGCGTCTGGACGTATCCGCTGATCGCCCTGTCGTCGGGCAACAACGTCGTGTTCTGGGCCTTCGCGGCCGCGCTGTTCGACGATTCCTTCAGGCTGCGCTGGTGGCACGGAGCGCTGTGGCTGCTGCTGGTGCTGGGCGGCTTCGCGATGTGCCTCGCGCCCGGCCAGGCGCTCGGCCTTACCCTGACCTTGAGCTCGTTCGTGTTCGCAGCCCTCGCCATCGCCGTGACGGTTGTTTCCTGGCGGAACGATCTGGTCGAGCGTCGCCGCACCTTCCGCCTGTTCGTGGTCGGCGCGTCGGCGCTCTATATAGGCCTCAATGCCGCGGCCCAGCTCGCCGGCATACCGCGCTCGGCGCCGGCCGAAGGCAGCCTCGTCGGCGCGCTCGGCCTGCTGGCGATCGTCGGCATTTCGGCGGTGATGCTGCTGAAGGCCGGCGGCAACGCGCTGTTCGTCGGTCCGGCGGAGCTTCAGCCGTCGCTACCGCAGCCGGCTGCCCCGGCGTCCGAGCCGAGCGAGGACCGCACCCTTCTTGCCCGCCTGGATCATCTGATGACGGTCGAGCGCGCCTACCGGCAGGACGGCCTCACCATCGCCGACCTCGCCCGGAAACTCGGCCTGCTGGAATACCGCCTGCGCCGGCTGATCAACCAGGGGCTGGGACACCGCAACTTCAACAGCTTCGTGAACGGCTACCGTATCGCCGAGATCAAGGCGGCGCTGGCCGATCCCGCGCAGGCCGAGGTGCCGGTGCTGACCCTGGCGTTGGATTCCGGCTTCAACTCGCTGGGGCCGTTCAACAGAGCCTTCAAGGCCGCCACCGGCCTCACGCCGAGTGAGTTCCGGCGTCAGAACATGCCGAATCCTGTGAAAAGCGCCCCGATTTCGGATTCGGCGAGCCGGATTTCGAACCCGGCGAGAGGAATTCCAGCGGGAAACTAGGGTCGGCCCGGCCAACAACCGGGAGCCCCCGTCATGCCTCGTTCGCTTTCCGTCGTTCTGATCTGTGCCGCCTCGGCCTGCGGCTGCACCAGCCTCGACCGCGCCGCCGGGGTCGCCGCGGGCTTCGTCAGCCACCAGCTCTGCTCGGCCGCCTTCGTGTCAGGTCTCGAGCCCGAGGCTTTCTATCGCGAGGCCATCGCCCCCACCCTCGAGCCGGTCGAGTTCCTGGCCCGCCACAAGGTCGACCGCGACAAGCGCGAGGTGACGGCGAGCTTCGCCGGCCTGGGCGAACACCGCGCGATCTATCGCGGCGAACTGGGCTGCCTGATCGTCCAGGAGCCCCTGCCGGCGGAGGCTAAGATCGAGTTGCCACCGCCTGCGCCAGCGCTGCTGCCCGAGATCGCGGGCCCGCAGCCGGTCGAGTCCGGCGAACCCGCCATCCGGGCCGCGCTCGACCGTGCCTTCAGCGAGACCCGGGACGCGCCACAGCGCGCGACCAAGGCGATCGTGGTCGTGCAGGACGGTCGCGTGATCGCCGAGCGCTACGCGGCGGGCTACGGCGTCGAGACCCCGGTGATCGGCTGGTCGATGACCAAGTCGGTGACCAACGCGCTGCTCGGCGTCCTGGTGCGCCAGGGCAAGCTCGACATGACCGCGCCGGCGCCGGTCGCCGCCTGGTCCGATCCGAAGGATCAGCGCCGCGCGATCACGCCGGACAATCTCCTGCGCATGAACAGCGGCCTCGACGTCGGCCAGTCGCTGACAGCCAGCGCCTCCGACGCCTTCGATCCGTCGGCACAGATGGTATTCAACGAGCGGGACATGGCGGGCTTCGCCGAGAGGATGCCGTTGAAGTTCGCGCCCGGCAGCGCCTGGAACTACACGAACGGCAACACCCTGATGCTGTCGCGCATCATCCGCGACAAGACCGGCGGCGATGCGCGCTCGGTGCTGGAATTCGCCCATCGCGAGCTGTTCGACAAGCTCGGCATGAAGAAAGTCACGCTCGAATTCGACTCGACCGGCACGCCGATCGGCTCGAGCCACATGCTGGCGACGCCGCGCGACTGGGCGAAGTTCGGCCTGCTCTACCTCAACGACGGCGTGATCGGCAGTGAGCGCCTGCTGCCCGAAGGCTGGGTCGACTATTCGGCACGGCTGACGCCGCACAGCGAGGAATACGGATACGCCGCAGGCTTCTGGACCAACCGGGGCGACTCGGGCGGCGCGCTCTACCGTGTCAGGGCCGGCATCCCCGCTGACGCGTTCATGGCCCGCGGCGCCTACGGCCAGTACGTCGTGGTCGTTCCGTCGAAGCGCCTGGTGGTTGCCCGCTTCGGCATGGCGCTCGACCGGCGCAACGACCTCGACACCGTGGCTCACCTGATCGCCGAGGTGATCAGTACCTTGCCTTAGCGCGCAGCGCCGAAAGCTAGCGCTCGCGCAGCTCCGCTTTCAGATTCTCGCCCGAGAAAGCGCCCCCGCCTCTTTCGACAGCAGCGCGACATAGGCCCTGAGCTTCGACTTCACGTAGCGGCTCTTCGGGATCGTCAGCATCAGCGACCCCACGGGGCGCTCGTCGGCCATCCTGACGGGCACGGCGATGCCGATGGAATCGGGCAGCTTCTCGCCGCTGCTGAGGGCGTAGCCCTTGCGTCGGACGATCTCGATCTGGCCAGCCAGGGCGCCGCTCGTTGCGCGCTTTCCCGAGAACGGCGACGGCCGGGGCGCGGCGCCGACGCTGTCGCGGACCTGCTCGGGCAGAAAAGCCAGGATGGCCCGCCCGGAAGCACCGCACTCGACCGGCATCGGCTCGAACAGTGCAATGCGATAGCGGAGCGTGTGCGGGCTGTCGCTCTTCGCCGCGTAGGCGGCCATGTGACGATCCGGCAGGTACTCGCAGAAAACCGCTGTTTCGCCGGTCTGCGCCGTGACTCGCTCGAGCGACGGCTGGCACAGTTCGGCGTACGAGGTGTGCTGGCGGACAAGACTGGCGACGCGAAGAAACTGCAGACCCAGCCGATAGCGCCGCTGCGCGGCATCCCGCTCGACGAAGCCCGCGCCGCGCAGCAGGTCGAGCAGCCGATGCGAGGTGCTCATGGGAAGGTCCAGTGCGATCGAGATGTCGCTCACCCCGACAGCCCCGCCGCGCTCGGCCATCACCGTCAGCACCGCCAGCGTGCGCGCCACCGTGCCCGAGGTGTCCATCGTCTGGGTTTCAGGGCCGCTCCGCGCCATTCGCCGTTTCCTGCACGCACCCCGCCCCGAATTGACAAGCCTCGGAACGCCTTGCCATAGTTTTGGGAACAAATCCCACTCACCGGAATATGCGACCGGGAGCAACAGGGTGTCAACGGAGGGGAGGACAGGTTCATGGGCACGCTGTCGGCGGCCGAAGTCGCGCAATGGAAGAACGACGGGTTCCTGTCGCCGTTTCCGCTGCTCGACGCCCAGGAACTCGAGGCATGCCGGCAGGGCGTCGCGCGCTACGAGTCGTGGCTCGGCGCGCCGATCAACGCCGATGCGAACCATAAATGGCGCTCGATGCCGTACCTGCTGCTGCCCTGGGCGGCAAAGCTGGCGCGCGATCCGCGCATCCTCGACAGGGTCGAGGACCTGATCGGGCCCGACATCATGATCTTCACCAGCACCTTCTTCATCAAGGAGCCGCGCTCGCCGACCATCGCGGCGTGGCACCAGGACTCGACCTACTATGGGATCGAGCCCAAGGAGGAGGTCACGGTCTGGGTCGCCCTGACCGAGGCGAGCGAGGCCGCCGGCTGCATGGAGGCCCTGTCCTATCGCGGCAGGCCGCGGCAGCTCAGCCATGTCTCGCGCGTCGTCGAGAACAGCGTCAATCGCGCCGCCCAGGTCATCACCGAACCGCTCGACGAAGGCTCACCGGTGGCAATGCCGCTCAAGCCCGGCTGGTTCTCCATGCACCACGGCCTGTGTCCGCACCGGTCCGGTCCCAACAGCTCGTCGCACCGCCGGATTGGCCTCGGACTGAACTACATCCCGACCAGGACCCGACCGGCCGGCACGATCCGGCAAGCGGCAATGCTTGTCCGCGGGACCGACCGCTACGGACATTTCGAATCGCTCGACTGGCCCCGGGAAGAACTTGGCAAGGCCGAGGTGGCGACGCACGAGCGGGCCATGGGCCTGTATCGCGACGGCTATCTGGAAGAAGAGGCACGGCACGCGAAGCTGTCGGCTTGACCGGCGCACGCCTGCCTACAGGAAAAGGACACGTTTTCATGAAATGGCCCATCAAGTATGTCGTCGCCGCACTCTCGGCTCTGTGCTTCACCGCCTCGGCGGTCGCCCCCGCGGCGGGCCAGGAATATCCCGATCGTCCGATAACGCTGGTGGTGCCGTTTGCCGCCGCCGGCCCTGGCGACATCATCGCCCGCCTAATCGCGGAGGCGATGCGGCGCAGCCTGGGCCAGGAAGTCATCGTGGTGAATGTCGGCGGCGCCGGCGGGACGATCGGCACCGCGCGGGTCGCGGCGGCAAAGCCTGACGGCTACACGATCCTGCTCGGCCATACCGGCCAGGCGACCCAGACCAGCCTGTACAAGTCCCTGACCTACGATCCCGTCGAGTCGTTCGACACGATCGGTCTGGTCACGGAAGTACCCATGACGATCGTCGGCAAGCCCGGCCTCGAGCCCGTCGACCTGAAGACCCTCATCACGTACATCCGCGAACGTCCCGACAAGCTCAACTACGCCCATTCCGGCCTGGGCTCGGTCGCCCAGCTCTGTGGGCTGATGTTCATGAGCGCGACCAAAACCAAAATGACCGTCATCCCCTACAAGGGTGGCGGAGAGGTGATGAAGGACCTCCTCGCCGGCCAGATCGACGTCTATTGCGAGCCGGCCACGGGAACGACAGCCAACATCCAGGCCGGGAAGATCAAGGCCTATGCGGTCACGACCAAGAAGCGCGTGAGCACCCTGCCTGACGTGCCGACGACGACCGAAGCGGGCTTCCCCGAAATCGGCATCACCACCTGGTACGGGCTCTACGCGCCCAAGGGCACGCCGGCGCCGGTAATCGCCAAGCTCTCGACGGCCCTGCAGGCAGCGGTCGTCGACAGCAACGTCGTGACTCGCTTCGGGCCTCTCAGCATGGTGCCCGTGTCGCCGGACCAGGCGACTCCCGCCGCGCTGGACGCAAAGCTGAAGTCTGAAGTGAAGTACTGGTCGGCGCTTCTCAAGGAAGCCGGCGTGAAGCCTGAATAGGGACGGGCTGCATCTGTGCCGCTGAGCGGCACGTGGGCAGGACGACTATCCTCCGCGCGACTAGACTGCGGCCCAATCGAACCGGGCACGACAGCGCGGAGGAAACGCCAGTGAACGCTCTTATCGGTCAGTCCCCGACCGTGGTGACCATGACGCTCCGCGCATTGGCGCGTCACCCGGAGCGACGCGCCTTCATCTGGGACGGCGGCCTGCTGACCTATCGTGCGACTTACGACCTGATCGGCCGGCTGCAGGCGGCGATGGCGGCGGCCGGCGTGAGGAAGGGCCAGACCGTGGCCTTCCTCGCCGCCAACTCGGCCGAGACCTGGTGTGCCGGCGTCGCCGCGCAGGGCCTTGGCGCGATCGTCACCTGGCTGCATCCGCTGGGCTCGCTGAGCGATCATCTCGACGTCATCGAGGATGCCGAGGCGAGCGTACTTGTGGTCGATGCACGCACCCACGCCGGCCGTGGCGGCGAACTCTCCGCCGGGACGGCACGGCTCGCCAACGTGCTGACCATGGGCAAGGCCGACTTCGGCCGCGACCTGCTCGCTGCTGCGCACGCGATCGGCACGGCAACTCCGGTCGATCTTGCCACCGCCGAGGACTATTCGATCATCAACTACACCGGCGGCACGACCGGAAAGTCCAAGGGCGCGATCCGCCGCCACCGGCACAACGCCGCCGCGACGGTGGCGATCGCCGCCGACTTCGAGCTGCCGCAGACGCCGCGCTATCTCGCAGCGGCGCCGATTACCCATGTCTCGGGCACCAAGGTGCTGCCGTCGCTGATGCGCGGCGGCGAGATTCATCTGCTCAAGGGCTTCGAGCCTGAGAAGTTCCTGACCACAATCGAGCGCGAGAAGATCAACTGCACCCTGATGGTGCCGACCATGATCTACGTCGCGCTCGATCATCCGCGACTCGACCAGATCGATCTTTCCTCGCTCGAACTGCTGCTCTACGGCGCCTCGCCGATGTCGCCCAGCCGCCTGGTCGAGGGGCTGGAGCGCATCGGCCCTGTGTTCAGCCAGCTCTACGGCCAGACCGAATGCTATCCGGTGAGCGTACTGCGCAAGGGCGACCACGACGCACGGCGCCCGCATCTCTTCGCCTCCTGCGGCTTTCCCCTGTCGTCCTGCCTGGTGTCCCTGCGCGATCCCGACAACAACGAGGTCAAGCCGGGCGAGGCCGGCGAGATCTGCGTACGCTCGCCGCATGCCATGGAGCGCTACTGGAAACGGCCGGAGCAGACCGAGGAAACCTTCAAGGGCGGCTGGCTCCATACCGGCGACATCGCGCGCGCCGACGACGAGGGCTACCTCTACATCGTCGACCGCAGCAAGGACATGATCGTGTCCGGTGGGTTCAATATCTTCCCGCGCGAGGTGGAGGACGTCATTTCCGCCCATCCCGACGTCGCCATGGTCGCGGTGATCGGCGTGCCGCACGAGAAGTGGGGAGAAGCGGTGACCGCCCTGGTCGTCGCCAAGCCCGGCACGAAACCTCCGCCCGAGCTCTTGATGCAGATGGTGAAGGACAAGAAGGGCGGCACGCACGCACCCAAGCAGGTCGAGTTCGTCGAGGCCTTGCCGCTCACCGCCGTCGGCAAGGTCGACAAGAAAGTGCTGCGCGCCAGGTACTGGGAAGGCCGTGGCCGGATGGTGGGCTGAGAGTGGAGATCAGGGCCGGCGCGCAGTAAGACGGACGCCGCCCAGGCTGCCAGAACGGTAGAGCGCGTCGATCACGCGATAAAAGAGTTCCTGCGCCATCCACGCGCCTTCGCCGTGAATGCCGGCATAGTCGGCCCGACTGGCCCGCCAGGCCGCCAGCCGCTCCGTCGCAAACGGCGCCCAGTCCGGCGTGAGGTCGGTTGCCACGACGTCGAGGAAACCCGCCGATGCGAGGTCGCCTTCGTAGTCGGCAATCGACGTGACCGTCTGGCCATGCACCACGCCGCGCACTTCGTCGAGATCGCCCGGCGCAAAGGGTTGTCGCTGGCAGAGATCCTCGATGTAGGTGCTGCCTCCGGGCTTCAGGGCGGCAAAGAACCGGCGCATCAGGGCCGGACGGTCGGCCACGTGCAGCACGGCCAGGAAGCTCAGCACCGCGTCGAACGAGCTCGGCATGATCGGATGCGAAAGCGCGTCGCCGCAGACATGGGTCACGCGCGATTCCAGTCCGCAGCGCCGCGTCAGGTCGAGGCCGACCGCGTGCAGCTCCGGCTGCAATTCCAGCGCGACGACATGGCAGCCGGTGGTATGGGCCAGGAAGCGCGCCGGTCCCCCGATTCCCGCACCGACGTCGAGCACCCGGGTACGCGGCCCGATCCGCAGAAAGGCGGCCGCGTCGCGGATCGCATCGGTGCCGTGATAATGCCATTGGTCGAGCGGGAAGAGCTGCTCGGGCGTGATCCGATCCTTCGGGCCTATACCCTGGGTGGCGAGGCCGCGCTCGATGCGCTCGAGATGGGTGTAGAGCGGCATGGCCGCCAGGGTCGCGTCCGCGCCGTCCCCTCCCGTCGATTTCGCATCGCTCATCTCTTTGCCTCTCGGGCCCGCAACATGCTTAACATTCTGCCATGAAAAAGATCTTCACAGCGTGCCTCGGCACCGAGACCAACACTTTCGCCTCCATTCCGACCGGCCACCAGCTCTTCGAGGAGACCTGCCTCTACCGCAAGGGCAGCTATGGCAAGAACATCCCGATGTTCGGCGCACCGCTTGCCGTCTGGCGCCAGCGCGCCGAAGCCAAGGGCTGGCAGGTGGTCGAAAGTCTGTGCGCCTTCGCCCAGCCGGCCGGCAAGACCGTGAAGAAAGTTTACGAAGCCTTCCGAGACGAGATCGTCGCCGACCTGAAGGCCGCGATGCCGGTCGACGCCGTGTTCCTGTCCTGCCATGGCGCCATGGTGGCCGAGGGCTACGACGATTGCGAAAGCGACCTGCTGGCCCATGTCAGAAAGGTCGTCGGGCCCGACATCCCGGTCGGTGTCGAACTCGACCTGCATTGCAATATCGGAGAGGGCACGTTCCGCGACGCCACCGTGCTGGTGCTGTTCAAGGAATACCCGCATGTCGACGTTTCGGAACGCGCCGACGATCTGTTCACCGTCATGGAAGGTGCCATCGAGGGCCGCACCCGGCCGGTGATGGCCAACTTCGACTGCCGGATGATCGGGGTGTTCCACACTACGCGCCAGCCGATGCGCGGCTTCGTCGACAAGCTGCAGTCGATGGAGGGCAAGGACGGCGTGCTGTCGCTGTCGATCGCCCACGGCTTCCCTTGGTCGGACATCGGCGAGATGAGCAGCCGTATGATCGTCGTCACCGACAACGACAAGCCCAAGGCGGAAAGGCTCGCGCGAGAGCTCGGCATGGAATTCTTCGCCATGCGCGACAATACCCAGCCGCCCTACGTCACGCTCGACGCCGCGATGGCGCGCGCCTCCTCGCACAACCTGCCAAAGCCCATGGTGCTGGCCGACGTTTCGGACAATGCCGGCGGCGGAGCGGCATCGGATTCGACCTTCATCCTGAAAGCGCTGCTCGAGCGGAAGGTCGAGGATGCCGCCATCGCCATGTTCTGGGATCCCGGCGCGGTGAAGCTCGCCTTCGAGGTCGGCGAAGGCGCCGAGCTCGACATCCGTCTCGGCGGCAAGCTCGGGCCGCAGTCCGGCCCGCCGGTCGACGCGCGCGCCAAGGTGCTGAAGCTCGGCCGCGAGATCACCATCCAGTTCGGCGGCCAGCGCAAGGGCGTCAACACGATCGGCGACGCCGCGGCGCTGCAGATCGAAGGCGTGACGGTGATCGTCAACACAAAGCGCAGCCAATGCCACAGTCTCGACTGCTTCACCAAATTGGGCATCGATCCCTCGACCAAGAAGGTCGTGGTGGTGAAATCGATGCAGCATTTCCATGCCGCCTACGCGCCGATCGCATCGGAGGTGGTCTATGTCGCCGCTCCCGGCGCGCTGGTGCCGGACTGGTCCCTGCTGCCCTACAAGAAGGCCGACAAGACGCAGTGGCCGTTCGTGGCCCAGCCACACGGCTGATCCTGCTTGCGGCTCACAATCCCATGTCAGCGACCTCATGAAGGCCGCGCCGCGGCTCGAGGAGGCACAAGCTGAGCTATGGGGTTGAGGGCCCCAACCACGCCACGCACCATGGTCGAGCTGAGACGGCACTCGACGACAACCCGATCGAAATCGACAGCGTCTTCTACGCTCCGATGAAGCCAAAATTGGCTCGAATTGTCGCCATTTCAGGCCGTTTACAGTCTTGGGACCGGTTGGTATGTTCCGCCCGCGTCGCGGCCGGGGGTGGCCGTTTTCTCTTTTGAGATCAACGGCTTAACTATGAAAATCCTGACAGGCAACAGCAATCGTCCGCTGGCGGAAGCGATTTCCGCCAAGCTGGCGCTGCCGCTGGTCAAAGCCAACATCCGCCGTTTCTCCGACAATGAGATCTTTGTCGAGGTGCTGGAGAACGTGCGCGGCGAGGACATGTTCATCCTGCAGTCGACCAGCTTTCCGGCGAACGACCATCTGATGGAACTGCTGATCATCATCGATACGCTGCGCCGCTCGTCCGCGCGGCGCATCACGGCGGTGATCCCCTATTTCGGTTATGCCCGCCAGGACCGCCGCACCGGTCCGCGCACGCCGATCTCGGCCAAGCTGGTGGCCAACCTGATCACCCATGCCGGCGCCGACCGCGTGCTGACCATGGATCTGCATGCCGGGCAGATTCAGGGCTTCTTCGACATTCCGGTCGACAATCTGTTCGCCGGGCCGGTGTTCTCCAAGGACATCAAGGACACGCTGCCCGGGCGCAAGCTGACCGTGGTGTCGCCCGACACCGGCGGCGTGGTGCGGGCCCGCGCCATCGCCAAGCGCATCGATGCCGAGCTCGCGATCATCGACAAGCGGCGCGAGGCGGCGGGCGTCAGCGAGGTCATGAACGTGATCGGCGACGTCAAGGGCCGCGACTGCATCCTGATCGACGACATCGTCGACTCGGCCGGCACGCTGTGCAACGCCTCGGTGGCGTTGATGGACCATGGCGCCACGTCGGTCTGCGCCTATGTCACGCACGGCGTGCTGTCGGGCGGCGCGGTGGCCCGCGTCGCGGCCTCGCCGATCGAGAAGATGGTGATCACCGATTCGATCATGCCGACCGAGGCGGTTCGGATTTCGCCGAACGTCAAGCCGCTCAGCATCGCCTCGCTGCTGGCGGAGGCGATGAAGCGGATATCCGAGGAGTCCTCGGTGTCGAGCCTGTGGGACTAGGAGAGATTCCGGAATTTTTGGAGATCCGGCGATTTGGCACCCCTGGAGGCCACGCCGCGATGAAGAGAGCAACCTTAACCTCGAGATTTAGGAGAAGTTGAAATGGCAGAGACGACCAAGGTCGTCGCGAAGAAGCGGGACCGGGCCGGCAAAGGGGGCGCCCGTTCCAGCCGTCGCGATGGACTCATTCCCGCCGTGATCTACGGCGACAAGCAGCCCCCGATGATGATCGCGGTCGAGCCCAAGTCGATCGAGCGCGTCATGCACCGCGAGGGTTTCTTCAATCACCGCCTGTCGATCGACGTCGACGGCCAGGGCTACGACGTCCTGCCGCGCGACGTGCAGGTCGATCCGGTGACGGACAAGCCTCTGCATCTCGACTTCCTGCGCATCGGGCCGGATTCGATCATCACCGTGCAGGTGCCCGTGCATTTCCGCAACGAAGCGGCTGCCCCGGGCATCAAGCGCGGCGGCGTGCTGAACGTGGTCATGCACGAGATCACCGTGCGCACCAAGCCGGCCACCATCCCCGAGTACTTCGAGGTCGACCTGACGGGCCTCGAGATCGGCCACTCCATCCACCTTTCGGCACTCAAGGTGCCCGAGGGCGTGCGTGTGGTGACGCGCGACAAGAACCCGACGGTGGCCTCGATCGCCGCCCCGACGGTCGTCCGCGAAGCGGCGGCAGAAGCGGCGGCGCAGGCTTCGGCAGCGTCCGGTCAGCCGGCAGCAGCCGAAGGTGCGGCCCCGGCGGCGGGTGCCACTCCGGCGGCCGGCGCGGCTCCGGCGGCTGGTGGTGCTCCGGCGGCGGGCGCGGCTCCGGCGGCGGGCGGCAAGGCTCCGGCTCCGGCGAAGAAGTAGGCGCCAGCAAATCCGATGCTTCTGCTGGTCGGGCTCGGCAATCCCGGGCCGCGCTATGCGGGGCACCGGCACAATGTGGGATTCATGGCGGTGGACGAGATCGTCCGCCGCCGTGTCTTCCCGCCTTGGCGCGAGCGCTTCAACGGGCTGGTGACCGAGGGCCATCTGGGCGGCGAACGCACGATCGTGCTGAAGCCCCAGACCTACATGAACGAGTCGAGCAAGGCGGTCGGCGAGGCCGTGCGGTACCTCAAGGTCCCGCTCGAACGCCTGGTCGTCTTCCACGACGAACTCGACATCGCACCCGGCCGGGTGCGGATGAAGAAGGGCGGCGGTGCCGGCGGCCACAATGGCCTGAGAGACATCGACGCCCATGTCGGCAACGACTACCGGCGGGTCAGGATCGGCATCGGCCATCCCGGCCACAAGGACCTTGTGCTGCAGTGGGTGCTCAGGGATTTCGAGCCGGATGAGCGCGACGAGAAGACCGGCTGGCTGCCGAAGGTGCTGCACGCGCTGGCCGAGGAAGCCGCCCTGCTGGTCGAAGGCGGCGCCAAGGCCGACGAACGATATATGAGCAAGGTGGCGCATCTGGCGCCCCCGCCGGATCTGCCGGCGCGCCTCAATCTCAAAGAGTAGGGATCATGGGTTTCAACTGCGGAATCGTCGGCCTGCCCAATGTCGGCAAGTCGACCCTGTTCAACGCGCTGACCGCCACCCAGGCGGCGCAGGCGGCCAACTACCCGTTCTGCACCATCG
>CAYZQZ010000078.1:0-12330 GCA_964480235.1 uncultured Reyranella sp.
AGCAGGCCGTGCTCTGCGGCGGCCTCGTCGAGCTGATCCGGGCAGGTTTCGAGACGCTGGTCGAGGCGGGCTACGCGCCGGAGATGGCGTACTTCGAGTGCCTGCATGAGGTGAAGCTGATCGTCGACCTGATCTTCGAGGGTGGCATCGCCAACATGAACTACTCGATCTCCAACACTGCCGAGTACGGCGAATACCGCTCGGGCCCGCGTATTGTCACGGCGGAGACCAAGGCGGAGATGAAGCGGGTGCTGGAGGACATCCAGTCCGGCCGTTTCGCTCGCGACTGGATGCTCGAGAACAAGGTGAACCAGGCTTCGTTCAAGGCGATGCGCAAGAAGATGGCCGAGCACCCGATCGAGGAGATCGGCGAGAAGCTGCGCGGCATGATGCCGTGGATCAAGGAAAAGGCTCTCGTCGATAAGTCGCGTAATTGAGCGCAGCTCAATTACGCGAGCGGCCGACGGCAGCGCTTGTAATCAAGCGCGAGAGTCGGCACGGCGCTGAATAGACAAGAATAGAGGCGCCTCATCGGGCGCCTCTTTTTCTTGTTCTTTCTGAACCGTGCGGGCTCTCGCGCCTTCGCTGCGCTGCAGGTGCTGCCGCCCGCCAGCGCGTATGAACGCGCTCAGATCATGTACCCGCCACCCGCCGCGTCGAGCATGGCGCCGGTGATGAACGAGGCCTCGTCGGACAGCAGCCACAGTATCGCGTCGGCGATCTCCGGCGTCTCGCCCACGCGGTGCATGGGGATCGACGCTTCGATGCGGCTCCTGAAGTCCGGATCCTTCAGCCGGCCCTCAGTCATCTCGCTCAGCACCATTCCCGGCCGAATGGAGTTCACACGGATGCCTTCGGCGGCGACCTCGCGGGCAAAGCCCTTGGTGAAAGAATCGACGGCACCCTTGGTCGCGGCGTAGGCCGACGAGCCCTGCCGGCCGCCGAGCGTCGCCGCCATCGACGAGACGTTGACGATCGCGCCGCCCTTGCCGCCGTGCTTCGTCGACATGCGCTTGGCCGCCTCGCGGCAGCACAGCATCAGGCCGGTGACATTGGTGGCGAACAGCTGCGCCAGCATCTTGCCGTCGTATTCGTCGACCCGCATCTGCCGGCTGATGCCGGCGCTGTTCACCAGGTGGGTGACCGGGCCGAAGGTCTTCTCGGTCTCCTTGAACATGCGTACGATGTCGGCCTCGTTGGCCATGTCGCCCGGCACTGCGATCGCTTCGCCGTCCTGGGCGGCAATGTCGGCTGCAACGCCCATCGCCTGCGCGTCGCGCGAGCGGTAGTTGATCGCCACCTTGTAGCCCTTCTTGGCTGCCCGGCGTGCCGTCTCGGCGCCGATTCCGCTGGCGCCCCCCGTGATCAATAGAACTCCGCTCATCCCTTCACTGCTCCCCCTGTCAGTCCGCTAATGAGATAGCGGCGGACGACGAAGGAGAATAGCAGAACCGGCAGCATGATCATGGTGCCGCCGGCAGCGATCCGGCCCCATTCCCAGCCCTCGTAGTTCATGAAGTTCACGACTGCGACGGGAGCGGTCATGGCTTCGGTCCGGGTCAGGATCAGGGCGAAGAAGAAATCGTTCCAGGCGAAGAGGAAGCAGAGGATGGCGGTGGCGGCGAGGCCGGGGCCGGAAAGCGGCAGGATGATCCTGTAGAAACCCTGCCACATCGTCGCGCCATCGATCCAGGCGGCCTCCTCCAGTGAGCGAGGCAGTTGGTCGTAGAAGGGCCGCATCATCCAGATCACCAGCGACAGGTTGAAGGTGAGATAGATGATGGTGAGGCCGGTCAGCGTGTCGAGGAGCTCGAGATGCCGATAGGCGAGGAAGTAGGGGATGGTGAAGGCGATCGGCGGCGCCATGCGGCTGGCCAGGATCCACAGGCTGATGGTGCCGCTCGCCCGTCCCGACCATCGCGACAACGCATAGGCGGCCGGGACGCCGATCACGAGCGAGACGACGGTCGACGCGACGCTCACCACCAGGCTGTTGCCGAACGAACCGCGGAACTCCGAAGTCCAGAGCTTGGCGTAATTGTCCAGGGTGGGCGAAAAGAACAGCCGCGGCGGCCAGTGGAAAATTTCGGCGTTGGTCTTGAACGACATGACCAGCAGCCAGAGGAACGGCGACAGCGCCAGCAACGCCAGCACGATGGCCAGCGCCTGGAGCAGGAAACGGTCGAGCCGCTGGCGGCCGCGCCTAGTCAATGCGCGCCCCCCATCCGACCAGGCGGATGATCACCCAGCTCAGCAGAATCGTGGCGATCAGCAGAACGACGGTGATGGCGCTGGAGAAGCCGAGGAAGGAGAAATTGAAGGCCTGCAGGAAGGAATAGTAGTTGGTGACTTCGGTCAGATTGCCGGGCCCGCCGTCGGTCAGGATATAGATCAGCGGAAACGCCTTGATCGAGTCGATGAGGCGGAAGAGGCCGGCGACCAGCAGCACGCCCTGGATGAAGGGCAGGGTGACGTGCCAGGTGAGCTGCCACGGCGAAGCGCCGTCGACCTTGGCGGCATCGAGCATCTCCTGCGGGATCATCTGCAGTGCCGCCAGCACCATCAGCATGGTGAAGGGGAACCATTCCCAGGTGTCGGCGATGATGATCGAGGTCAGCGCCCAGTTGGGATCGGTGATCAGCGCCGGCACGTTCCAGCCCAGGGTCCGGAAAATGCCGTGCATCGGGCTGATGTCGGGTGTGTAGATCACCTTCCAGATGATCGCGACCACGATCGGCGGCAGCACCATCGGGATCAGATAGACCGTACGAAGCGCCTCCAGGAGCCGCGACTTGACGTTGAGCAGCAGCGCCAGCGCGATGCCGATCAGCAGCTGCAGAATCACGGTCCAGAACGACAACTTGATCTGGACCCACACCGAATTGCCCAGCCGGCCGTCGGACAGCAGCTGGCGATAGCTGATCAGCGGCTCGCTGAAGTCCCACTGCGTCTCGGGGCGCGTCAGATTGAGCGGCGTGAAGCTGGTCACCAGCAGATAGAGCGAGGGCAGCAGCGTGATGATCGCAAGAACTGCAAGCGACGGGGCGATGCAGAACACAAAGAAGCGGTGCTGGGCACGGGCGGCCTTGGTCATTGCGGGAAGCGTGCCAATTCAGGAGGCTCGTGCCCGGGTTCACGCAAAGAAGGAGGCGCCACGCTGTGGCGCGCTCCCGGCAGGACTCTACCCATCGATTTTGAACCCGGCCTTCTGCAGATCCTGAACCGCCTCGGCCTGCGCCTGCTTGAGCGCCTCGGTGGCACCCTGCTGTTTCGTGGCGACCTTCTCAATCGCCTTGTTGATCTTGTCTCCGACCTGCGGATAGACCGGCACAGTGCGATACTTCATGTAGCCGGTCTTACCGCCGAGTTGCAGCACTTCGAGGAACAGCGCGGCGACGTCCTGGCCGTTCAGCGTCAGGACTTCCTTGAATTCCGGGCTCTTGATGATCGACATGCGGCAGACGCTGGGGTAGCCGTGGTTCTTCACGACCATGGCGACCGTCTCCTTGGACAGCGCCCACTTGATGAACTCCCACGCCGCCTCCTTCTTCTTGGAACCGGCAGGGATACCCAGACCATGGCTGTTCGAGCCCGGATAATTGCCTTTGGGGCCAGCCGGCATCAGGCCGTAGCGCACGGTCTTCTGGACTACGCTCTCGGCATGCTTGGCCAGCGGAACCATCCAGGTGATTGCCTGGGTGCGGATGTTGGCGCGGCCCGACATCTGCGAACGCATCGATTGGTCGTCGGAATAGGACAGGATTCCGTCGGGCCCGTATTTCATCAGCAGGTTGGCGTACCACTCGGCCGACTGCGCCGCTTCGGGCGTCGTGAGCGTGGGAGTCAGGTTCTCCGGCGGTGCCTTGAAGACGTTGCCGCCCGAGCCCATCAGATAGGGGATCCAGTTCCAGTGATGCAGCTTGTCGGCGGTGAAGGCCGCGACATTGTCCTTGTTATGGATGGCGTCGCAGACCTTGGTCAGCTCGTCGAAGGTCGTGGGCATCTTCAGCCCAGCCTTGTCGATCAGGTCGGCGCGTGCAGCACCCAGGATCATGGCGCCTGCTTCCCAGGAAAAGGCGAAGGTCTCGCCCTTGGCGTTTTTCATCGCCGATTGAGGTCCGCCGGCGAAATCCTCGGGCTCCCATTCGGCCGGCGTGTACTTCCTGTCCTTGGTGAATGTGTCGAGGTTGGTGAACCAGCCGGCGCCGATCCAGCGCCCGGAGTAGATGAAGGTGCAATTGCAGACGTCCATCGCCGAGCCCTTGGTCGAGAGCTCGAGATCGGTGCGCTGATTGTAGACCGGGAAGGCCTGCATGTTGAAATTGACCTTGATGCCGGTCTTCTCCTCGAACTGCGGGAAGTAGTTCTTGAGGTATTCGAAGTAGGTCGTCTGGAAGCACGAACCGTTGATGGTCGTGCCGGCATAGGGCTTGCCGCCCTGTGCGCTGACATGGGGCGCAGCCAGCGGAACAAGCGGCGCGGCCAGCGCACCGCCGAGAATCGTGCGACGACGAAGAGTGCTCATGTGCTTCCTCCCGGAAGTTGTCGGCGTGCCGTTTTCGGCTTGGCGCCGTGTTATGTCTGACATATCGTCAAATGACTCCGCGTGCCTGTCAACGCTCCCGAACGAACACGAGGGAAGCTTCGCATCGTGAACAGAACCAGCGGTGCCGGACGCATCGCCGAGGAGATCGGCTCGGCCATCGTCGCAGGCTACTACCGCGCCGACGAGCTGGTGCCCGGCGAGATCGCGCTGAGCCGCCGCTTCGGCGCCAGCCGCCCGGTGGTGCGTGAGGCGCTCAAACTGCTGTCGGCCAAGGGCCTGATCGCTTCGCGCAAGCGCGCGGGCACGCGCGCCCAGCCGCGCGAGGCCTGGCACATGCTGGATGCGGACGTGTTGGCCTGGCGCCTGAAGAGCGGCAAGGCCGAACCCAAATTCGTCTTCGACCTGCTGCAGGCGCGGACGGCGATCGAACCCGCCGCGGCGGCGATGGCGGCACGCAGCCACACGCCCCAGAGTCTCAAAGCGATCGAGGACGCCTTCGCCGACATGGAGAAGAGTGCCGACGATGCGTCGGCGTTCGCCGCGCCCGATATCCGCTTCCACAAGGCGATCCTTGCCGCCACCGGCAACGACTTCATCGCTGCCTTCGGCACCCTGATCGAGATCGCGCTGGGGGCTTTCGTCCGTATCGCCTCGCGCCATGAGGGCGCACCGGCACCGTCGGTGCCGCTGCACCGCGCGATCCTGATCGCGATCCGCCGTCGCGATGCGGAAGGCGCGCATGCCGCCATGCTGGCGTTGCTCGAGCGCACGGCACGCAACGTTGAGCAAAATGTTGCGGCAAAGTCCCGCCGCGCCGCGGTGGGACGAAAGGCCTGATTCCGCCTCGCGTTCTGTGCCAAGATCGGCACCGACTATCGGGAGGAAACAATGAAGGCCGCCGTTCTGTTCAAGCCCAACGAGCCGTTGCAGGTCGTCGAGTGCGAACTCGATCCGCCCAAGGCGGGAGAGGTGCGCGTGAAGATGAAGGCGGCGGGCGTCTGCCAGAGCGACTGGCACGTCATGAACGGGGACTGGCCCTCGCCGATGCCGATCGTGCCGGGTCACGAGGCGGCCGGTGAGATTCTGGAATGCGGCCCCGGCGTCACCAGCGTGAAGCCGGGCGACCACGTGATTTTCTCCTTCCGGCCACATTGCGGCCGCTGCCGCTACTGCAGCCAGGGCCGCACCGTGCTCTGCATCGGCCGCGCCAGCTCGCCACCGGGCGCGCTCTACGACGGCACGCTCCGCATCAAGCACAAGGGCCAGGGCATCAACCAGATGGCACGCATCGGTACCTTTGCCGAGGAAGTGGTCGTACCGGAGGAAATGGTCGTGCCGATCCGCAAGGACATGCCGTGGCCGCAAGCTGCCCTGGTCGGCTGCTGCGTGGCGACCGGCGTCGGTGCCGTCACGCGCCACGCCAAGATCGAGGCAGGATCGACCGTGCTGGTGATCGGCTGCGGCGGGGTCGGGCTCAATGCCGTACAGGGCGCCATGATCTCGGGCGCCGGCAAGATCATCGCGGCGGACGTGCGTGACAACAAGCTCGAGATGGCAAAGACATTCGGCGCCACGCACGTCATCAACACGGCGACCGATAACGATCCCCTCAAGAAGGTGAAGGAAATATCGGGCGGTCTGGGCGTCGATTACGCCTTCGACACGGTCTCGATCGACAAGACGCAGGCGCTTGCCTTCGACGCACTGGCGCCAGGCGGCCACTCCGTTGCGGTCGGCATCTCGGCTGCCACCGTCAAGGCGCAGTATTCACCTTTCATGATGGTGTTCACCGAGAAGAAGATCAGCGGCACGTTCTATGGCTCGGTGCGGCCCGATCTCGATTTCCCGGTGCTGGTCGACCACTACATGAACAAGAAACTCAACCTCGACGGCCTGATCAGTCGCACCTACAAGCTCGAGGAGATCAACGACGGCTTCAAGCGGATGATGGCCGGCGAGGTCGCGCGCGGCGTCGTGGTGTTCGATTGAACACCGACGAGTTCGGTCTCAGCGAAGAGCAGATCCTCATGCGCCGCAACGTTGCGGCGCTGCTGGCGCGCGTGCTGCCGGCCGAGGAAGTGCGGCGGCTCGACGCCAACTCGGAGTTCCCGCACGCGGCGTTCGATGCGCTGGCGCAAGCGGGCTACATGGCGCTGCCCTACGATCCTGCCTATGGCGGCATGGGCGGCAGCCGCAAGGACCTGGTGATCCTCGTCGAGGCGCTGGCGCGGCACTACAGCGGAGCGTCGTCGCTCTATCTGCCGACCGTCGTCTATGGCGGCATGCATCTGCAACTCACGGCCGGCGAGCACCTCAGGCGGCGCTATCTGCCCGAGATCTGCGCGGGCAAGCTCAAGTCCGCCTTCGCGCTGTCGGAACCCGACACCGGATCGGATGCCTCGGGCATCAAGACCCGCGCGGTGCGCGACGGCAACGGCTACCGGCTGAGCGGCCAGAAGCTCTATATCAGCGCCGCCCACGTCGCCGACTATCTGATGGTCGTGGCCAAGACCGACAGCGATGCGCGCCACAAGGGAGTGACCCTGTTCTGGGTCGATGCGCGTGCGCCGGGCATCACCATGAAGCCACTCGAAACGCTGGGCCGGCGCACCACCCACCCCAACGAGATCTTCTTCGATGGCGTGTTCGTGCCGTCTGATCATGTGATCGGCGAGGAGAACCGCGGCTGGTCGGGCCTGATGAAGGGACTCAATCTCGAGCGGCTGTGTCTTGCCGCGCAGGCCTGCGGCAACATGCATTTCGCGATCGAGTACGCGAAGGCTTTCGCGCTCGAACGCCGCCAGTTCGGCCAGCCGATCTCGAAGTTCCAGGCGATCCAGCACAAGTTCGCCGACATGCGCATCATGCTGAAGACGACACAGGCGCTGACCTACCGCCTGGCCGACATGCTCGATGCCGGGCTCGACCCCGTCGAGGAGACCGCGATCGCCAAGATTCAGGGCACCGACGGCGAATTCAAATGCGCCCACCTCGCCATGGAGATCATGGGCGGTGCCGGCTACACCATGGCTCACGACATCCAGCGCCTGTTCCGCGACACCCGGGTCGGCTCGATCGGCGGCGGCACCAACGACATCCAGCGCAACACCATCGCCAAGCAGATCGGGCTCTAACCGGGCAGATCCTTCCGCCTCGGAAGCGGGCCCGGTTTTCCCTTCCGTCGTTCCTTATGCGTGCAGGCAGTTGCAGTCCGCATCTATTTGAATCGCCTTGCGAGACCTTTACGGGCAGTCTAAACCGCACGCTGGCGCCGAGGCTCAGTCGGGGCGCTTTGAGCGAGCGGATTTTCCCAACGAAAACAGAGACTTGGCGCAATGCTGTCGCGTGTGATCGGGCTATTTTCGGCGGACATGGGTATCGACCTGGGGACCGCCAACACCCTCGTCTACGTCAAAGGACGAGGCATTGTGCTGAACGAACCCTCAGTCGTGGCACTCACCACCCAAAGCGGCAAGCGCCAGGTCCTGGCCGTCGGCGAGGAAGCCAAGATGATGCTGGGCCGTACCCCCGGCAACATCCAGGCGATCCGTCCGCTGCGCGACGGCGTCATCGCCGACTTCGAAGTTGCCGAGGCGATGATCAAGCACTTCATCTCCAAGGTTCATAATCGCCGCTCGTTCGCCCATCCGCAGATCGTGGTCTGCGTGCCGTCGGGGTCGACCGCGGTAGAGCGCCGAGCGATTCAGGAGTCGGCCGAGAGCGCCGGCGCCCGCAAGGTGTGGTTGATCGAGGAGCCGATGGCGGCGGCGATCGGAGCCGGCCTGCCGGTCACCGAGCCGACCGGGTCGATGGTGGTCGATATCGGCGGCGGTACCACCGAAGTAGCGGTCCTGTCGCTGGGCGGCATCGTCTATCCGCGCTCAGTGCGCGTCGGCGGCGACAAAATGGACGAAGCGATCATCGCCTATATTCGTCGCAATCATAACCTGCTGGTCGGCGAGAGTTCGGCCGAGCGCATCAAGAAGACCATCGCCTCGGCCTGCGCGCCCGAAGACGGCGAAGGCCGCACGATGGAGATCAAGGGCCGCGACTTGATGAACGGCGTGCCGAAGGAGTTGATCATCACCGAGCGCCAGATTGCCGAGAGCCTGCAGGAGCCGGTCTCGGCCATCGTCGAGGCCGTGAAGGTGGCGCTCGAAAACACCGCGCCTGAACTGGCCGCCGATATCGTCGACAAGGGCATCGTGCTCACCGGCGGTGGCGCCATGCTGACCAACATGGATACCGTGCTGCGCCAGGCGACCGGCCTGCCGGTTTCCGTGGCCGAGGATCCGCTGCTCTGCGTGGCGCTGGGCACCGGCCATGCCGTGGAAAACATCGACCGGCTGCGCGGCGTCCTGTCGTCGATGTACTAAAACCCGCGCTGGCGAAGCCCGCCAATACCCCGCGGGCGGAGCCCGCCCGCTTGGAGTAGAATGGGCCGGAAATGGCCATCCGGGACGATTTCGAGGTAGTTGCCGGCCAGGTGCGCACTGTCGTGCAGCGCTTCGCGCTGGGTTTGCTGGTGGTTGCCGCGTTCGGCGCCATGTTGATCGGCAAGGCTGACACCGTGCTGGTCGAGCATGCCCGTGTGTGGGCGCTCGATCTCGCCAGTCCAGCTCTGGAGGCAATCGCCCGCCCTGTGGCGGCCGCCAACCGCGCCATCGCCGATCTCAAGGAGTTCGCCTCACTGCGTCAGGAGAATGCCCGGTTGCGCGAAGAGAACGCCCGGCTGCTGGCATGGCAGACTGCCGCCCGCCGCCTGGAGAACGAGAACGACCGGCTGCGCGAGCTCTCCCAGTTCCGCGAAGGGCCGGAGGCATCGTTCATCACCGCCCGGATCGTGGGCGACAGCGTCAGCGCCTATGTCCGCGGCGCGTTGCTCAATGTCGGCCACAGGGCGGGCGTCACCACCGGGCAGGCCGTGGTGACCGGCGAAGGTCTCGCCGGCCGCGTTGCGGAGGTCGGTGAAAACAGCGCGCGTGTTCTTTTCGTGACCGACGTCAACTCCCGCCTGCCGGTGTTGGTCGAACGCACGCGTGAACGCGCGATTCTTGCGGGCGACAATTCTCCGCAGCTTCGCCTCACTCTGCTGCAGGGCGTGTCTGGCGTGCAGCGCGGCGATCGCATTGTGACCTCGGGCCATGGCGGCAGCTTCCCGGTCGGCATTCCCGTCGGCGAGGTTGTGCAGACCGGCGAGGGGCATATTCGCGTGCGTCCGTTCGCCGATTTCTCGCGTCTCGAGTTCGTTCGCGTCGTCAACTACGGCGTTACCGGTCTGGTCGGCAGCGGTCCCGCGGCCTCCTCGACGCCGGCCGGCCAGGCGACCGGCCAGCGGAACCGCTGAGATGAAGGCCCCGACATGATGAAGGCAGAGGGCCTGCTCGCCACGCTCGGCCGCTGGGGCCGCCAGTTGCTGCCCGGCCTGGTGCTGCTGTTTTTCGTGCTGCTGACGCTTGCGCCGCTGCGCGCGCCCTATCTTTCGGATGCCCTGCCGCTTCTGCCGGCGATGGTCGTCTATCAATACAGTCTCGCTACGCCCGAGCGCCTGCCCGGGCCGCTGCTGCTCGCAATGGGTGTGCTTCTCGACCTGCTGCTCGGCGGACCCGGCGCACCGGTCGGCATCAGCGCGCTCGGCTTCGTGCTGATTCGCGCCTCCGTCACCGCCAATCGCCGCTATCTGGTCGGCGTGCCGTTCCTGTTCCAATGGATCGGCTTCTGCATCCTCTCCTGGGGTTTCGTGGTTCTGGTCTGGATCTTCACCGCGCTCTTCACCTGGACGGCGATCGATCCTGCGCCGGCCATGATGCAGTACGCGGTGGCGCTGGTGGTCTATCCGGTGCTGGCGCCGCTGCTCGCGCGCGTGCGGCCGCGCGATCCGCTCAACGTGCCCGAACTGTCGCGCGGTACGGCACAGCCGGGAGAGACCACGACATGATTCGCTTCCGCAAAGGCGACGGCGAGCGGTCGGGCCAGTTCTCCCGTCGCGCCCTGCTGCTGGGCGGCGCGCAGGCCGTGCTGATGTCGGCGCTGGCCGGCCGGCTCTACCAGCTTCAGGTCCTGGAGACTCAGCGCTTCGCGACGCTCGCCGAGGAAAACCGGATCAACCTGCGGCTGCTGCCGCCATCGCGTGGGCTGATCTTCGACCGCACCGGCCAGTCGCTGGCGGTGAACCGCAACAATTTCCGCGCCATGGTGAGCTTCGACCGTGGCCGCGGCGTGGAGATTCTGGTCGAACGGCTCGACCAGATCCTCGGAATCGGTGAGACCGAGCGAAACCGGCTGCTGCGCGAGCTGCGCCGCAGCCGCAATGCCCAGCCCGTCGTGGTGCGCGAGAACCTGGGCTGGGAAGAGGTGGCGCGGCTGGAGTTCAACGCGCCGGATTTGCCCGGCGTGTTCATCGACCTCGGACAGACGCGCGACTATCCGGAAGGCGAGCTGATGAGCCACATCGTGGGCTATACCGGCCGCGTCTCGGACGAGGATCTCAACGGCCGCGACGATCCGGTGCTGCAACTCGCCACCGTGCGGTTCGGCAAGAAGGGGGTCGAGCGCGCCTTCGAGGACGACCTGCGCGGCCGCGCGGGTGCCGTCCAGGTCGAGGTCAATGCGGTCGGCCGCGTGGTCCGCGAGCTCGACCGTACCGAGGGCCAGCCCGGCGCCAATGTGCTGCTGACCATCGACATGGACATCCAGCGCTTCGCCGCCGAGCGCATGAAGGAGCACCAGTCCGGCTCGGTCGTGGTCATGGACGTGATCACCGGCGACATCATTGCCATGACATCGACGCCCGGCTTCGACCCCAACGTCTTTGCCCGCGGCATCACCCAGTCGGGATGGCGCGACCTGCTCGACAGCCCCGAGCGGCCGCTCAACAACAAGGCGATCGGCGGCGTCTATCCCCCGGGGTCGACCTACAAGATGGTCACAGCCCTGGCGGCGCTCGAATCCAAGGCGATCGAGCCGTGGACCGTGCTGCCATGTACCGGCTACCTGAAGCTGGGCGACCTCAAGTTCCATTGCTGGCTCAAGACCGGCCATGGCGGCATGAATGTCACCACCGCCATCGCCCAGTCATGCGACTGCTTCTTCTACGAGGCGGCACGGCGGGCGGGCGTCGACCGCATCGCCGAAACCGCGTCGCGGCTGGGTTTCGGCCGGCAGAGCGAGCTGGGCCTGCCGGGCGAGTCGGCCGGCATTCAGCCCTCGCGGCAGTGGAAGCAGGAGAAGTACAGCAAGCCCTGGCAACACGGCGACACGTTCAATCTCGGGATCGGTCAAGGCTACATGGCGTCGACGCCGCTGCAGCTCGCCATCATGACGGCGCGCCTGGCCAATGGCGGTTACGAGGTGCAGCCCAACCTGCTGCTCGCCAAGGCGAGCCCGCGCGAGGAGTTGGCGCCGCCTGCGCCGAGAGAGACACCCACCGCGCCCACGCTGCGCTTCTCGCCCCAGAACATGGCGCTGGTTCGCGAGGGCATGGTGCAGGTCGTGGCCGCTGGTACCGCGAGCACGCTCAAGGTCGATGCCAAGGGCCGGCCGCTACCGCCCGAACTGATGTTCGCGGGCAAGACCGGTACTGCCCAGGTCAAGCGCATCACCGAACGCGAGCGAGACATGGGCATAACCCAGCAGTCGCTGCCCTGGCACCTGCGCCATCATGCGCTGTTCGTGTGCTGGGGCCCGATCGCCAAGCCGCGCTATGCCTGCGCCGTGATCGTCGAGCACGGTATGGCAGGCGGCGCCACCGCCGGCCCGATCGGCCGCGATGTGCTGGTCGAGAC
>CAYZQZ010000079.1:0-12135 GCA_964480235.1 uncultured Reyranella sp.
CCTTGTCCTCGGAGGCGGGACCGATGCCGCGCCGCGTCGTGCCGATCTTGATCACGTTCGGCGCATCCTCGCGCCAGCCGTCGAGATCGCGGTGCAGCGGCAGGATCAGGACGGCGTGGTTGGCGATCTTGAGCGTCGCCGGCGTCACCGATACGCCCTGTTCGGTGACCCGCTTGACCTCGTCGAGGAAGTGCCAGGGGTCGACCACGACGCCGTTGCCGATGATCGACAGCTTGCCCGGGCGCACCACGCCGGAAGGCAGCAGCGCCAGCTTGTAGGTCTGGTTGCCGATGACCAGCGTATGGCCGGCATTGTGGCCGCCCTGGAAACGCACAACGACCTCGGCGCGCTCGGAGAGCCAATCCACGATCTTGCCTTTGCCTTCGTCGCCCCACTGGGCGCCGATCACCGCTACATTGGCCATCTGCCTGACTTTCCCAATTCGACCCGGCGCAGGCCCCGAAACGGGGCGCAAAGCCGGACCTAGACGCACGAACGCCTCCCCGCAGCCGTCGGAGACGGGTGCCGGGGAGGCGTGCGGGTGCTTAGCATGCGGGCGTTGCGGGGGCTAAGGGGAAAAGCCGGCGGGTCGGAGCTCATCGTGCAACCAAACCGGGCTTCGGGCTGCGTCCGGGGCGGGATTGTTCCCTGCGCACACTGTTTTCCCTCATTCTGAAGAAATCCACGTCCAAGGGTGGGCATTTTGGCGCGCTTCTAGATGCGCACAGCCTGCGAACTCTGTGCTATTGTCACCTTACTATGAGCGTACACGCTGAAGTCTCCTCTTCGGAACGGCCACTGTCCTGGCTGACCGGCCTGATGTGGGCCGACATCGGCGCGGTGACCGGGCTGGCGCTCATCCTCTCCCTGAATTTTCCACTGGCGCGTCATCACGAGGGGCAGGAACTGCTGATCGCCGTGGTGCTTGCCCTGGCGGGCGGCACCCTGGGCGCGGTCGTCGTCAACCGCCGGCTGGCGCAGCGCGTTCAGGCGCGCGCGGCCACAGTCGCGGCGATCACCGATCTGTATGGCCTGTCGATGGAGATCCAGCGCCTGATGAGCGAGCTCACAATCGCGCAGAAGGCCGACCGCCTGGAGCGGACCATCGATCTCGCCACGATCGAGGCCTCGCTGGCGCAGATCGAGGCGCAGGCGCGCCGCCTGCAGCAGCCGCGCTTTCCCGACCGCGCTCTGAGCGATCTGTTGTGGCAGTCTGCCCGCCAGGCCACCGAGTTCTGCTCGGCCAGCCTGATGAGCGCGCGCATCGTGCCGTATCGCAACGCCCCGCAGCGTCCTGCCCTGTGGGCCGACGCCAGCGGCATGGCCCGCAACGGCCTGATCGTCGTGGGGCGTACCCTGGAGCGACTGCAGAAGTCGATCTGACACCCTCAGGGCATCGAGCACCTGGTCGAACAGCGGGCCTTCAGGCCCGCTATTCGTTTGTGTTCCTCGTCCGCCTCCCTCGTCATGCGAGGATGAAGCGGATTCAGTTGTTCGTAACCAGCTTGCAACCGCCTTCGTTCAGCGGACGGAAGGCTTCGTTGCCGGGAACGGTGGCGACCATCTTGGCGAGGTCCCACGGGCCCTTCGACTCGGCGGGTGCCTTGGCTTCCATCAGGTACATGTCGCGGATCACGCGGCCGTCAGCGCGGACCACGCCGTTCTTGGTCATGAAGTCGTTGACCGGCATCTTCTTCATCTGCGCCATCACCGCCTTGGCTTCGTCGGTGCCGGCGGCCTTCACGGCCTTGAGATAGTGCATCACGGCGCCGTAAGTGCCGGCCTGGATGAAGGAAGGTGGACGGCCCATCGCCTTGGTGAAGCGGTCGGTATAGGCCCGCGCTTCCGGCGTCATGTCGTAATAGAACGGGCTCGAGATCAGCAGTCCCTGCGCGATCTTCAGCCCGATCGAATGCACGTCGGGGAACTGCGCCAGCGGCGCGCTGACCCGCATGCTCTTCATCAGGCCGAATTCGGCGGCCTGCTTGACGCCGTTGACGATGTCGTTGCCGCCGTTGGCGAAGATCAGCCCCTTGGCCTTCGAGGCTTGCGCCTGCAGTTCGTAGGAGGAGAAGTCCTGGCTGTTCAGCGGATGCTTGACCGAGCCCAGGATCTTGCCGCCCGCCGCCTTGATGAAGGCGGTGGCGTCGGTCTCGATCGACTGGCCGAACACGTAGTCGACCGTGATGAAGTACCAGGTGTCGATGCCCTGCTTGCCGAGCGCATTCACGATCGTCTTGGTCTGGCCGTAGGTATCGTAGATGAAGTGGACCGTGTTGGCCCCGCAGCCCGCGCCGGTCAGCGCCGAGGTGGCAGCGGCCGTCGGCATAAACACGCGGTTCTTCTCGTCGGCCACCTTGACCAGGGCGAGCGCGACCGCCGAGTTGGGCACGCCGAGCACGAGGTCGACATTCTCCTCGTCGTACCAGCGCTTGGCGATGCCGACGCCGACGTCGACCTTGTTCTGGAAATCGGCGCTCACCATCTCGATCGGCTTGCCCAGCACGGAGCCGCCGAAATCCTCGATGGCGAACTTCACCGACTGCACGTCGCCCGGGCCGGTATTGTCGGCATAGACGCCCGACATGTCGTCGAGCACGCCGATCTTCACGGCGTTGTTCTGGGCGAGAGCGGGTACGCTAAGCACGCAACTGGTCAGGAACGCAGCTAACACGTAGCGCATGAAAACCTCCCAGGATGTGGTTCTTGTTCTTCTTGTCGTTACGGGAAGCCTATCATGGCGGGGCAGGGACGCCACCCCGAAGGCGCAAGGGCAGGTACGCTGTCGCCTAAATGGTCTGCACCAGCACCGACGTGAGGTCGCCCCAGTAGTAGCCGAGCAGGGAAGCAAGGCCGAAGCCGCAGCCCAAGGCGGTCTTAAGATTGGTTGCCGTGCCGGGTAAGCGATGGGGCGCTGCAGCAAGCACCAGATAGGGTAGCGCGATCGCAGCATAGCGGCTGGAAAACTGGTTGCCGATCAGGGCGGGCGCGAGGCTGAGCGCGAGGAGGCCGGCATGGATCAGCACCTGCTTGGCGTTATGGCGGTTCCGACAGGCGTTGTTGGCGATCCATGTCAGGAGCATCGCACCAGCCCACATCAACAGGGCGCCGCAGACGATGCCATAGACGTACATGCCGGGTTCGCCGAGATAATTGTCGATGGTCGGGGCAAGCGGAAACACGAGGGCGATTTCCAGCCAGGCGTTGAGCGCGAGCAGGGCGAGCCCCGCCGCCAGGGAAGGCCATCGCAGCAGCCAGCGCGGAGGGTTGGCCAGCAGAAGGAATCCCACCAGCAGGTAGCCCAGCGAGAGCAATGCGTTCTCAGGCGTGATGCCGACTTCAGTGTCGTCGAGCGGTGGCACCGGTCCGCCCCAGGCAATCAGCAGCGGCAGGGCCATGACGGCGGCGATGGCGGCCTGCGCGAGTATGGGGACGAGCAGGCGCCGGTCTATCAGCGGCAGCAGCAGCGGCGCTACGACGAGCACGCCGGTCGTCTGCCGGCCCAGGACCGCGATCCCGACCAGCACGCCGGCTCCGATGAACCAAGGCAAGGGCGATTTGGCGCCATCAAGAGCCACGAGGCCGCGCAGCTGCATGACGAGGTTGGCCGCGATGAAGACCAGCGTTGGCATTCCGGTCAGCGCCATTCCGGCGAGCACCCAGGTCATCGGAACGACCAGTATCGAAGCGGCGATCAGCCAAGCCTCGGGGACGTCGAGCAGACGCAGGCCCAAGGCTACGAGAGCGACCGTGATCAGAAGCAAGGTGAATGTCGCCAGCCGCATCCATACAGGATCGAGGCCGGTCAGTGGCTCGAAGGCCAAATGGAAGATGCCGAACAGCGGTCCGGTCGCGCCGGGCAGTTACTCGAGCAGTGTCATCGAGAGACCGTGGCGGTGCAGCAGTTCGACGTATGCGAAGTAGTATCCTTCGTCGAAAACGCGCTCGCGCGGCGACAGGATGATGGCGGTGGCGAGCGCGAGGAATGCCACCGCCAGGATCGCCCATGTTACGCGCCTGGACGAAAAACACCTGTTGATCAGGCAGCAATTCGACGCCCGGCCGGGTTCGTCGTCCTTAGACGGTGAAGATGGCATGCGCCCGCAAGACCGCGCCGGCGGGCTGCCTCCAACGATATTTTCCACACACGGCGTGAGGTTACAGGTTTATGCGATCAGTATGGAAGTCATTCGCAAGCAAGTGGTTCAACATTTTCCACAGCTTGCGATGCCCAAGTAGCACGGCTTGGGGCGAGAGTTTGCCGATTGCCGAGACCTAGAGCGGCACCGCGTCGCCGTCGATCAGGGCGTGGCTGCAGCGCAGGCGCTTGGCTTCGGCGCGGATATCGGCCGCCGCTTCGACCGCGCGCACCACGGCGTAGCCCTTGTCTTGCCAGGACGCAGCCTGATCCCACTTGGTGTCGATCGGCAGGAAAAGGCGCGGCCGCACCGGCTGGGGTTCCGATGCCGCCAGCACCGCGCTCATGTAGAGCGTGAAGCCGGTCGACGCCTCGGCCATGCCGTCCTCGGGGTAACCGGCCGAGTAGCGCCCGCCGCGCGCCAACTCCTCGCGGCCCTTTTGCGCGAACACGGTGAACGATACGCCGGTCTGATATTCGAGGCCGCGATACTCGACCGGGTCGATCGTGATCGCGAGATCGGGATCGGCCGCGCGCACCAGCTTCACGGTGTCGGCCAGGCGTCCGGCTTCGGCTGCGGCCGCGGCGGGCAGCTTGAGCTTGGCGAGCAGTGCCAGTCCCTTGTCGACGGGGCCTGCAGCACGCAGCAGGCCGGTGAACAGGCTGGCGGCCTTCTTGTCGCCTTCCTTGTCCTTGCTCGCCTCCTTGCCCAGGGCCTTCGTGATGCCGGCCTCGTCCTTGCGGTCGAGCGCACGGCGCAGGCGGGCGAGACGGTCGCTTTCGATTTTCAGGCCGGCGGCAACGGCGGCAACCAGGGTCGGCAGGTTGAGATCGACCGTGAGATCGGCGACGCCGATCGCCCTCAGGGCATCGACGGCCAGCAGGATCGCTTCGGCGTCGGCCGCGGCGGTGTCGACGCCGATCAGCTCGGTGCCGACCTGGGCGAACTGCCGCTCGGGCTTCAGCGCATTGCCGCGCACGCGGATCACGTTGCCGCCGTAAGAGAGGCGCAGCGGCCGCGGCTCGTGCTTGAGGCGGGTCACCGCGATGCGCGCCACCTGCACCGTCATGTCAGGCCGCACGCCCATCATGCGCTGCGACACCGGGTCCATCAGCCGAAAGGTCTGCGAGGCGAGTGCGGCACCCGGGCCACCGAGCAGCGATTCCTCGAACTCGACCAGGGGTGGCTTGACGCGCTCGTAGCCGAAGGCCGCAAAGCGTTCGATGGCGATATCGATCGCGCGCGCTTCCCGCGCCGCGTCGGGCGGCAACAGGTCACCGAGGCCTGCCGGCAGAAGCCCGCGATGGTCGTTGTCATTGGCGGTCATGGGGTTAGGTCTACAGCAAAGACCTCAGCCTGAGGAGGCCCGAAGGGCCGTCTACAAGGACGGGAACGCGCACCTTGTGTGTATCTCATTCTTCGAGACGCACGCCGGGCGTCTGCGCCCCGCGTGCTCTTCAGGATGAGTCCCGCCTACTCCGCCGCTTGCGCCTTCGCGGCGGGCGAGATCGCCTTCATGGTGCCACCGTAGCGGTCGGTGAAGGCCGTGGTGTCGATCTCGTCGAGTTCGATCTCGCGGTTCAGCACCTTTTCCTTCCACTTGAGCAGCTCGGGATGGGCGCCCTGGAATTCGGGCATCACTTCCCTGGCGAACAGTTCGAGCGACTCGCAGATATGCTCATGCGTGTTGCGGCCGGCCTGGTTCAGCAGCACGACCTGGTCGATGTTCGACGACTGGAACTTCTGCAGCTTGCGGCGGATCGTGTCGGGCGAGCCGATCAGGCCGCCGCGCAGCGCCGCCTGGTGGGCGTCGGGGTTGGCCTTCTTCCACTTCTCGTACTCTTCCCACATGTTGACCGTGCCCGCGGGCGGGCGCCGCCGCCCCGCCGACTGGCCGTAGAAGCGTAGCGCGAACTGGAAGAACGTGTCGCCGTCGGCGCGGGCGCGCGCCTCCTCATCGGTCTTGGCACACATGAAGAAACTGACCAGAGCGATGTTCGGGTTGGTTCGATAGTCGGCGAGCTTCTTCTGCCGCTTCACAAAGGCGTTGTAGTAGGCGTGGACCCACGCATGCGCGGCGTCGGCCGAGACGAACTGGAAGCCGAGCGCGCCCATGCCCCATTCGCCGCACTTGGCGAGGGTCTCGAGTTGCGAGCAGGCGACCCACAGCGGCGGATGTGGTTTCTGCAGCGGCTTCGGCACCACCATGCGCAACGGCATGTCGAAATGCTTGCCGTGATGCTCGCTCGGTCCGTCCTTGAACATCGGGATAATGGCGCGGACGGCTTCCTCGAAGATCTCGCGCTTGTTCTCCATCGTAACGTTGAACGGCTCGAGTTCGGTGATCGAGGCACTCTCGCCCATGCCCATCTCGACGCGGCCGTTCGACAGCAGGTCGAGGCTGGCGATGCGCTCGGCGACGCGGGCGGGATGGTTGGTGGTGAGCTGCACGATGCCGTGTCCCAGGCGAATCTGCTTGGTGCGCTGGCTTGCCGCGGCCAGGAAGGATTCCGGAGCGGGCGAGTGCGAGTATTCCTCGAGGAAGTGATGCTCGACCTGCCAGGCATGGTCGTAGCCCAGCCGGTCGGCCATCTCGATCTGGTCCAGCGCATTCTGGTAGAGCCGGTGCTCGTCGCCCTGGGCCCAAGGCCGGGGCAATTGCAGCTCGTAGAAGATGCCGAACTTCATGGGTTATTCCTCCTGTCCCGTCAGCATTACACCAATGTCCTGAGCCTGAGGAGGTCGCGAAGCGACCGTTTCGAAGGATGGGTGCACAATCTGCCCGCTCCAACCCTTCTAGACCCTCCGACTACGGGCCACACGGACGCGACCCTGCGGATCGCTCCTCAGGGTGAAGTGATTGTGTTATGCCTCCCCCGCCAATGACCGATTTCCCCCATCCACCGCTCGTCAGGCCGGCGCTGTCTGTCGTCGCGCCCTGCTACAACGAAGAGGCCGTTCTGCCGGAGTTCGTGGCCCGGGTCGGTGCGGTACTGGACGGGCTCGGTCATGGCGATTCGATGTCGGCCGAAATCGTCCTGGTCGATGACGGTTCGCGCGACGGAACGTGGACGGCCATGACTGCAGCCGCTGCGCGAGACTCCCGGGTCGTCGCCGTGCAGTTGATGCGCAATCACGGCCATCAGCTTGCCCTGACCGCGGGCCTCTCGGTCTGTCGCGGCGAGCGCATCCTGATCATCGATGCCGACCTGCAGGACCCTCCCGAACTGCTGCCGGAGATGCTGGCCGTTATGGAGCGGGAGAACGCGGACGTGATTTATGCCCAGCGCCGTCAGCGCGAGGGTGAGACGCTGTTCAAGCGCGCCACGGCGGCGGCGTTCTACCGTCTGATCGGCAGGATGACCGACGTGGCGATCCCGCCCGACACCGGCGACTTCCGCCTGGTCACGCGACGGGTGCTCGACCTGCTGCTCGCCATGCCCGAGCGTCATCGCTTCATTCGAGGCATGGTCGCGTGGATCGGCGGCCGGCAGGTGGCCTTCCCCTACGACCGCAAGGCGCGCGCCGCCGGCGAGACCAAGTATCCGCTGAGCCGGATGGTGCGTTTCGCCGTCGACGCCATCACCGGCTTCTCGGTTGTGCCGCTGATGGCTTCGATGACGATCGGCTGGGGCATGGCGGTGATCGGCTTTGCCTTCGCCCTCTATTCCGTCGTCGGCTGGGCGTCCGGCCACGTCCTTCCCGGCTGGACCTCTCTGATGGCGGCGATCGGCATCCTGGGCGGCATGCAGTTCCTGATGCTGGGCGTGATCGGTGCCTATCTCGGCCGGCTCTACGATCAGAGCAAGAACCGGCCGCTGTTCATGATCCGCGACATCGTCGGCGGGGGCTCGCCGGAGCGGAGACGCCAGCAGTGAGCCGTCACTACGTCTATCTGTGGACCGGCATCGTCATCGGCATCGGCGGTCAGGCGCTGCTCAAGGCCGGCGCCAGCGCGCCCGACTTCGCGTCACAGATCTTCTCGCTCACCACAGTGGCCGGGCTGGCGTGCTACGGCGCCGCCACCCTGATGTACATGATGGCGATCCGCGTCATTCCGATCGCGGTCGCGTTTCCCTCGATCTCGATGTCCTACGTCGTCGTCCTGCTGGTCGGCGCCACGTTGTTTGGCGAGCATCTGTCGGCGGCCAAGGTGGCGGGCGTGGTGATGATCGGCACCGGCGTTTGGGTGCTGAATCGCAGCAGTCCGATCGTCGCGGTGGACGTCGACAAGCCCGCCTTCCAGATCGAGCAGCCGGTGATCCCAGCCGAGTTCGACCGTCATGCCGCGTCGTACGACGGCGGCATGGATGGGCCGATCAAGCGCATGCTGGGGTCGGCCGACCACTTCATGGAGGTCAAGGCCGAGTGGCTGCTGCGACGGGAACCGGCACTGCGTCAGTCCGGAACGCACCTGCTCGACTATGGCTGCGGCGCCGGCGATCTGATGCGCAAGCTCGCCGAGCTCGGTGCCACGACGCAATTCACCGGCTGCGATGTCTCGAGTGGCATGCTGGCTGAAGCCCGGCGCCGCTGGCCGGGCACTCTTGGGGACGTGCCGCGCCTCGCCCAGCAGGACGGCGCCAATACCGGGTTCGCCGACGGCACGTTCGAGGTCGCCGTCGTAAGCGCGGTCCTGCATCACGTCACGCCGGCCAATCGGCCCACCGTGTACGAGGAACTGGCGCGCGTGCTGAAGCCAGGCGGCCGCCTCTACGTCTTCGAGCACAATCCGCGCAATCCGCTGGTACGCTACGTCGTGTCTCGCACCAAGATCGACGAGAATGCGATCCTGTTGGATCCGCGCGAAGTGCGGGGCAATCTGCCCGCCGCGTTGCGCCATGGGCTCGACACCCAATACCTTATGTTCATGCCGCCGCGCCTGTCGCTCCTGCGCATCGTCGATCGCATGCTGTGGAGATTGCCTCTGGGCGCACAGTATGCGGTGATTGCCGCCAAGGCAGCGTGAGGGGGCGACGATTGCCGACGCTTCGCCTCGGCTGGCAACTGGTTCTGGTATTTGCCGTGTCGCTGACCGGCTTCGCTGGCCTGATTGGCTGGCTGCAGAACGTCCACATCGTCACCGCCAACGGCATGTACAAGAGTATTCAGGCCGCGCCCTGGATCAATGACTTTGCCCATGCCCGGCTCGATCCGTCGAATTATCTCTACTTCCCGCTCTACGGTGCGCTCGCAAGCCTGCTCGATGCGATCGGCGTGGCGCGCAGCGCGACATGGAAGCAGTTCGCCTACCTCAACGCCTTTTGGGCGAGCATAGCCAACGTCCTGGTCTATGCCTTCGTCCACCGTCTGTCGGGAAAGGCGCGGGTAGCCACGCTGACGACGCTGTTCCATGCCGGCTGCGGCACGGTCCTGCTGCTGGCGGTGATCAACGAGGACATCATGCCGGGCTACACGCTCCTGCTCGGCTCGATGCTGCTGGCGGGACTCTGGTTCGGACAGCCGACTCACGGACGGGTGATCGCAGTCGCCATACTGTTCACCCTCGGCTGGCTGGTCGAATGGCGTCTTATGTTTCCGACCTTGCCGGCCTTTGGACTTGCGCTACTGACGGCGGACCTGCCGCTGCGCCGCAGGATCGCGCTTGTGGCGACGCTGCTGATGTCAGTCGTCGCGACGGCCGGCGTCGTTCAGCAAATTTGGGAAGGACACCCCGGAGCGATGGGCCTGCATGACCTATTGTGGACGGGTAAAGGCATTGCCAGCGGCTGGGGCGGCTTCGGCATCGATAAACTGTGGATGATGCTGGGCGGTGTCGGCAACTACCTGGTGCTGCTGGGTTCCTTCGCGCTGCCGCAGGACTCTCGCGCATCGTGGCTGCCACTGTCGCTTTCGGTTTTGGTGCAGTTTGTAGTTCTCGTCGCGGCCGTTGCAGTGCTCTGGCCGCGCCGCCACGAGCCGCTGGTGCGGGCGATAGCGGTGGTGTTTATCGGTACGCTGGGCGCGGGCCAGGTGCTAAATCTCTACTCGCAGCCGCACGATCCGCAGATGCAGGTGAACGTCATGAGTTGGCTGCCGGTCGCCTGGGCGATGGTGCTGATTGCAGCGTTCGCCCACCCGCGTCCTGCAGTCGTTTCCGTGCTCACGCTCCTGTCGTTGATGCCGTTGGCAGTGAACGCCGCTTCGCTGGCGCGCTGGCGAGGTGGCGACGTTCAGTCGATCGCCATTCTGCAGGAGCTCGAAGCACGCTTTCCTCCGAATCGCACAGTCTTCCTGTACTGGGGGTATGAGCCCGAGATTGTCTGGCACTACGCGCTGTGGAGCCAGAACTGGGACTGGGACGGTCAGGTCGATATTCCGCTGGCGCCCACCGACAAGCCGCGCTTCAAGTGGATTGCTGTCAATGCGGCGGCTGTGCGGCGGCCGAGTTGGACGGGCGCGCAGCACGCCGAGACGCTCAAGGGTGACATCGACCTGGCGCTCCGCCGCGGATACGAAGTGATTGCCTCAGATGTCTGGGACTGGCGGCAGGACGAGCTTGCCAAGTCGCTGGGCACGCTTTCGGCGGCCGATCGCGCGCCACAGGTCTATGCTGCCCTGCACGACGATTTCGTCGGCGAGCGCGTGTTCACTGATGCCCTGGGCTACAATTACTATCGATTGCGGCGGCGCTGAGAGGTGCTCTCGCGGGCAACAGGACCGGACGCTAAGACGATCCGTGGAGAGGATGTGGGGAGCACACCATGAATAGAGAGACCTTCGAGGCCGAGCTCAAGCGCGACGGCTACGATGTCATGACCAACGCGACCACCGGCGCCAAGGTCAATCCGGAGCACAGCCATCCTTTCGACGTGCGCGCCCTGGTGATGAAGGGCGCCCTTTCGCTGACCTGCGCGGGCCGCACCGAAACCTATGGCCCCGGTCAGGTCTTCACGATGGCGCGCGGTTGCCTGCACTACGAGAGCTATGGCGACGAAGGTGCAGTCGTGCTTGTCGGACGCAAATTCTAGTGACTGGTCCTCGGCCGGCGCCGCTGCCGTTGTGGCAGCTCGCCATGGTATTCGCGCTGTCGCTGTTGCTGCTTTGCGGTCTTATCTCTTGGCTGCAGAACGTGCACATCGTCACGACGAACGGCATGTACAAGAGCCTGATGGCCGGTCCGTGGATCGGTGATTTCGCGCATGCCCGACTCGACCCCTCGAATTATCTGTTCCTGCCGCTTTATGGACGGATGTGCGCATTGCTCGATGCGCTCGGCATTCTGCGCGGCCAGGCATGGCGGCAATTCGCCTACCTCAATGCCTTCTGGGCAAGCGTCGGCAGCGTCCTGATCTACGCCTTCGCCTGGCGCCTGACGAAGAGCACGGTCGTTGCCATGTCCGCGACCGCGTTCCATGCCGGTATTGGCTTCGTGCTGCTGCTTTCAGTGATCTCCGAAGACATCATGCCCGGCTATGTCGTCGTTCTCGGCTCGATGCTGCTGGCAGCGCAGTGGTTCGACCGGCCGACCCATCGCCAGGTGATCGTGGTTGCGGCGGTGTTCACCCTGGGTTGGCTGATCGAATGGCGCCTGATCTTTCCCACTCTGCCGGCCTTCATGCTGGCTCTGGCGATGTCCGAGGGGCCGCTGCACCGCCGCGCGGCGCTGACCGGGACCTTGCTGGTCGCGGTTGTTGCTACAGCGGGCATCGTGCAGCAGATCTGGGAGGGCCATGTCGGCGCAGTCGGACTGCACGACCTGCTCTGGACGGGCAAGGGCGTCGAGACTGGCTGGGCCGGATTCGCCTGGGACAAGGCGTGGCTGATGCTGTCGGGGCTGGGCAGCTACTTCCTGCTCTACAACGTGCCGCGGACGGTGACGGACGTGCGAGCCGAACTGGCATCCGTCGTCGTACCTGTCCTCCTCGAACTGGCGATCGCCGCAGTGACCGTGGTGCTGCTCTGGCCGCGCCGGCACGACCGACGCTTGTGGGCGATCGCGGCGGTGTTCGGCGGCACCTGGGGGGCCGGCGAAGTGTTTAATTTCTATTCGCAG